>CAZZMK010000359.1:0-9988 GCA_964655185.1 uncultured Nitrospirales bacterium
CAATTAATTCAACACCACATAAGCAAATTTCTGTAGACCGAAAAGATAAAAAATGGACAAAGATAGATTACGAGACAAGTTCAGAGGTGCATTGTTAGGGGTAGCAATAGGCGATTCTTTAGGTGCAGGTTTGGAGGGCTACTATACGATATCTGAACCAATACCCAACGAGTTATCTCCACAATACACAGATGACACCGCAATGACGATAGGCGTTGCAGAATCTCTTATAAGATGCAAATGTCTAAATCCTGATGATATATGCACACAATTTATTAAAAATTATGAGAGGGAGCCGTGGCGAGGATATGCTTTAGGTCCCCCAAGGATTTTTCAAATGATAAAAAATGGCTACAAGTGTTCCGATGAGTTAGACAAACTCTTGTTTCCAGGTGGCTCCTATGGAAATGGCTCCGCAATGAGAAGTACACCGATTGGGCTTTATTATTTCTCTTGCCCACCAGAAACAATAAGAGAAAAGGCTTATATTTGCAGTGCAATAACACATTCTCATTCTTTAGCAAAAGAAGGAAGTGCATTGATAGCATATTCAGTGTCTCTTGCAGTAAGGGATGAAATAAACCTGTTAGAAAAATTGTTCGACTTTGCCCAGTTAGAGGAATACAAAAAGAAAATTATATTGATTGAGCAATTAATTATTGAGAAACACGATAGATACAAAATATCTCGGGCACTGGGAAATGGAGTAGAGGCTCATAATTCTGTTTCATCAGCAATTTATTCTTTCATAGCATGCAACACCTTTGAAGAGTCTGTGAAATATGCGGTAAGTTTAGGTGGAGATACTGATACAATTGGTGCTATGTGTGGTGGTATAGCGGGAGCAAAATATGGGATGAGTGGTATTCCTTCAAAATGGGTCAAAACAGTTGAAAACAAAGAGTACTTAATATACCTTGCGGATAAACTGTTAGAAAGTTGTTTGTCTAATCCTGAAACAGTTACTTCTTTGTTGAGTTAACCTTTATCAAGCACACTCCGTGGGGGCGCACTTCTGTAGTAAATTCTTTATCAAAAACCCCGAGATTTTCTTGTGTCCATAAATCGCGGACATTAAAAGGACCCGATAAGCCCAACTCATTCCATTTCACTGTAATTGATTGATGTGCATATTTCCTATTAAAAATACCAACTGCTATTCCACCATCAGACAAGGGCTTCATCCAAACCTCGTATCCTGCCTCCTTATTGGTTACTATTGGTCTACCTTGAATCCCTGCGGGGTCCTGATTAACTTCAATTACTTCTGGATTGCAAAGAATATTCAGAGTAAACTCATCTAACTTACTCATATCACTGCTTAGGAATAATGGTGCTGACATCAAACACCATAAAGTGAAATAAGAATACTGCTCACTGGGAGTAAGTGGGCAAGGCTTAGGTTCTCCCATCTCACTTGCATCACCTACATAACCGAGTAAGAGATAGTCAGGGTCATTCCAACTTCCAGGACCTGCATATTCCCAATGTGCAGAATTCCTTAAAGCCACCTCGTGATATTGTTGTAATTCAAACCCTAAATCGCCTGCAGTACGCCAAGAATGTCCACCAACTTCTTTCCCCCACTTCCAAACTTCACCCATCCCGTACTGACACAAATTGAAGACGATATCTCTATCAAGCGATTTCAATATTTCACCCATTAATTTATATGGTTCTTTCAAATTCTCTAACTTGTCAGGTTTCTTTATCTGGGTATAAGAACACCAGTCATACTTTAATAAATCAAACCCCCATTCAGCAAATTTCTTTGCATCTTGATACTCGTGTTCATAACTACCAGTAAACCCCCCGCAAGTAGTCGGACCTGGCGATGTGTAAATTCCTGCTCTTAATCCCTTTGAATGTATGTAATCAGTAAGTTCCTTCATATTAGGAAAGTGTTTGTTGGGAAGTATATCTCCATTCTCATCTCTCGGCGGACCTACTCTCATAGGGTCACGGTGATTTTTTGCATTAGCCCAGCAATCATCTATAGACACATACTGATAACCGACATCAGCCATTCCCGAAGAGACCATAATATCTGCAGACTGTTTTATAATCTCCGCAGTTACTCTATCGTAAAAAGCGTACCAGTGATTCCAACCCATAGGTGGAGTTAAAGCAAGTGTGTCACCTACGACTATCTTCAAAACATTTTTATCTTTACCAAATTCATTTTCAGCATTTATTAAAACCTCATAAGTTCTCCGCTCTCTACTAACAATCTTCCCTGTAATAATCCCATCTTCACTGACAGATAAACCCTCTGGTAAGCCTTCAACCACAAATTTAATTGGTCTTTTACCAGTGCAAGGAATTCTAAATATAAAAGGTGAACCCGGTCTCACTCCAGTTATCCGTGGAGGGTTAATTCTTGGAGCAGGAGAAGTAGTAGGGGTCAAAATGTATTTTTCTTCATATGGGGCAGGCGCTAATTTGGGAGAAGCACCTTCAACAACAAAATATGCATCCAGCAAATCTGCGTGGTCATAGTCAATCCCATCACAAGCGTCAGTAACAAATATAATCAAATTCTTGACCCCCGCAATATCAATGGAAATCTTCCTTGGTTCCTCTTTCCCCTTAATAACATCTGACTTATATAGGACCTTCCCATCACCTACTATTTCTAACATTATAGAACCCTTACCATTTGTACCATCATCAACACCCACCAGGGCATTGAATTGAGTTGTTCTGCCGTCAAGAATTACACAGAATCTCGCAGGTGAATGAGTTCCTACTCCACGCTCATACACTTTCCCATTTACTTTCAATAGTTTCCCTGTACAAGACCTCCCTGCTAAAGGATGTTTACCCCAACCTTGTTTAATTACCTTGAGTTCAAGTTCATCAAGATAAATTATCTTTCTATTCTCCTCAGCAGATAAAAGAAAACAAAAATCTAAGGCAAAAGTAAAGAAAAAAATAACACCAATAATCCTCTTCATAATAAATCTCCACTCCATATTTTATTACAAGAACATATTCTTGTAATACTCCACATACGAAAAGAGTTTGTTTTTACTTTTTTCATATATTATTGACTTCGGAATTGAGACTTGGGATTTTTTTATTCTCTAAAAATAAAAAATTTATAAAAATAGGTCTATTTAACTTGAAAAACTAATTTGCAGATAGTATTATAAATGTTGTATAACGAACGGTAAGTAAGTTATGGGTGATTTACTTAAATAAACTCAACTTAGAGGAGAGTTAAGTCCATGAAAAAGATTCGAAAAGTAGCAGTACTCGGGTCTGGTGTAATGGGTGCCGCAATTGCAGCACATTTGGCAAACTGCGGTGTGCCGAGTATAATGCTCGACATCGTTACACCTAACCTCTCAGAGGAAGAGAAGAAGGACCCAAAGAAGAGAAATGCCTTGGTAGAAGGCAACAAAGCAAATTTGCTCAAGGCAAAGCCCGCTCCGCTTTACAGCAAATCCTACATCGATATGATTGAGACAGGGAATTTCGAAGATGACATGCACAAAATTGCGGACTGCGACTGGATTATTGAGGTAGTAATGGAAAACCTCGATATTAAGCGTCAGGGGTTCGAGACGGGAGCCCAGCAACGTAAACCCGGTAGTATCGTGACATCAAATACAAGCGGTATACCTATCCGTGCAATGGCGGAGACCATGCCGAAGGAAATGAGTCAGCATTTCATGGGAACGCACTTCTTTAACCCACCTCGATATTTAAGGTTGTTAGAACTTATACCGGGACCCGATACTCTTCCAGAAGTTGTGGAAACAATGGCATGGTTCGGAGAGAATGTGCTTGGTAAAGGTATCGTCTACGCTAAAGATACCCCCAACTTCATAGCAAACCGTATCTTGACATTCACGATGGCTTGGATTTTGCACGAGATGACTAAGGAGGGATTGACGGTAGAAGAAATAGACGCTTTAACGGGTCCTGCCATCGGACACGCAAGTTCAGCCACCTTTAGAACAGCAGACCTTGTGGGGTTAGATACATTTGTAAAGGTGGTAAAGAATGTATACGATGGTTGCCCCAACGATGAGTGCAGAGATTACTTCAAACTTCCTGAATGGGTTGATAAGATGGTTGAGAAGAAATTGTGTGGCAACAAAACAGGTTGTGGTTTTTATAAGAAGACAGATATGAAGGATGAAAAAGGTAAGCCTATAATTCAGGCTATCGACCCGAACACGCTTGAATACAGAGACCCTGTAAAGCCCAATTTCGAATGTATCGGTGCTGTTAAGAATATAGACGACCTCGCACAGAAGTTAAAGATAATGCACTTCAGCGAGGACAAAGGTTCAAAATTCTTATTCAAGTTATTTGCTAATGTAGCAAAGTATGCAGGCAATCGTATCCCCGAAATATCCGACGATATCGTGAATATAGATAATGCTGTGAAATGGGGATTTGCTTGGGAAGCAGGTATCTTCGAAACCTGGGACATGTTAGGATTTGAAGAAGTATGTAATAGGATGGAGCAAGAAGGGATAGAATTACCTCCTATTGCAAAAGCCTTGAAAGAAGTGGGTGGAAAATCCTTCTATAAGACTGAAGATGGAGTAGATTACTATTTCGACCTTGCTACCAAGTCTTATAAACCAATTCCAAAGAATCCAAAAGAGATTAGATTAGCCTCTATTAAGAAGCAAGAGGGTAAGGAAATTGGCAGCAACGATAGCGCCAGTCTTGTATACCTCGGCGATGGAATTATTTGCTGTGAATTCCACTGCAAGATGAATGCTATCGATGCAGATATTGTCACCATGCTAAATAAAGGTGTAGAACTACTTGAGGAAGATAAATATGACGGAATGATTATAGCCAACCAAGGTCCACATTTCAGTGCGGGGGCAAACCTAATGCTCATACTTGGCCAAATTATGCAAAATGATTGGAAAGCCATCGAGATGATGGTAAAAGGGTTACAAACTGTGAACATGAGGATGAAGTATTGCTCAAAGCCAGTAGTCGCAGCACCGCATCATTATACATTCGGCGGTGGACTCGAAATTTGCCTCCACGCAGCGAAATGTGTAATAGCAGGCGAAACCTATTCAGGTTTGGTCGAGGCAGGTGTAGGTGTAATACCTGCTGGTGGTGGGACGAAAGAAATGTTAGTAAGAGCACTCGAATACTTGCCGGAAGGGCTTATTAACCCTGACCCGATGCCATATATCCGCAGAGCCTTTGAAGATATTGCTACCGCAAAAGTTGCTACAAGTGGTGTAGAACTAATTGAACTCGGCTATATGAGACCTACAGATATAATAGAACCTAATTTTGAACTACAAGTAGGTAGAGCCAAGAATGTATGTCTCGGATTGCTACAAATGGGCTATAGACCGCCGAGGCCTCCAAAACTATGGGCACTGGGTGAAACAATCAGAGCCGCATTCGAAGCGGCAGTTTGGGGTATGAAAGAAGCAGGTTTCGCTACCGAGCACGATATGCTCATAGCGAACAAGGTAGCGTATATCCTTACCGGTGGAGACCGCGCTGAAGGAACTCCTATCACTGAACAAGATGTACTCGATTTAGAGTGCGAAGCCTTCTGCAGTCTATGTGGAACAGAGAAAACAAAAGAGAGAATTCAGCACATGCTTATGAAGGGCAAACCTTTACGTAATTAATATTGAAAATAAACCTTCAAGTTGTAAGGAGGATATAAATATGGAAAAGAACTATATAGTAGCAGCATGCAGAACTGCTGTAGGTAAATCTAAGAAAGGAAGTGCCATTGCGCACTTAAGACCTGATGATTTGATGGCAGCAGTTCTAAAGGAAGTTGTAAAACGCTCCGGGATACCTGCAGAACGCATCCAAGACTGCATAATTGGGTGCGCCTTCCCGGAGGCTGAAGCAGGTATGAATGTAGGGAGATTAGCATTACTTATCGCAGGACTTCCTGAGACCATCCCAGGGGAAACGGTGAATCGTTTTTGTTCATCTGGTTTAGATACCATGGCTATACTGGGGGCAAAATTAGAATCTGATATGTTAGACATCGGTATAGCAGGTGGTGTTGAATCAATGAGTATAATCCCAATGGGCGGTAACAAACTCCTACCTAACCCGAAACTTGTCAGAGAGAATCCAAGGGCGTATACTTCTATGGGACAGTGTGCAGATAACGTAGCAAACGATTTCGGAATTACAAGAGAAGAATGCGACAAATGGGCTCTTAGAAGTAATCAAAGAGCGGTTGCAGCCATCAAAGAAGGCAAATTCAAAGAAGAAATCGTTCCATTAGAAGTTAAAAGGCCAGATGGCACAACATTTATCTTTGATACAGACGAGGGTCCAAGGGCTGATACCAGCTTAGAGGCTCTTTCCAAACTAAAACTTGCCTTCCAAGGACCAATGGGTAAAGGTGTAACCACCGCTGGAAATGCAAGTCAGACAAGTTGTGGAGCAGCAGCGGTAGTAATGGTAAATGAAAAGGCTCTTAAAGAATTCAATCTAAAACCACTTGCAAAATTGAGGGGATATGCCGTCGGCGCTGGGGATCCAGGGTACTTAGGTCCTGCACAAATCCCTGCTATACAGGAAGCACTAAAACAGGCTGGGATTACTTTACAGGATATTGGGTTGATTGAATGTAATGAAGCCTTCGCATCACAGACTTTGTATGTATTGAGAGAACTGGAAAAAATGGGTATCCCGCGCGAGAAATTAGAAGAAATTACAAATGTAAATGGTGGCGCTATTGCTTTAGGACACCCATTAGGTTGTACAGGCACTAAATTAGCATGCACCTTAATCTATGAGATGCGTCGTCGTGGCGTTAAGTGGGGCCTCGAAACAATGTGCATCGGCGGTGGAATGGGCGCAGCAGGTGTATTCGAACTCTGTGAGTAAAAACTAATCAAAAACCTACACACTTTTAATACTCAACTGCCTCCTACGTGCTGTAGGAGGCAGTTTTTTCCTTTGATCTTATACTTTCTATTTTCTATCGAGAAATATTTATAATCTTTACAAATTATACTTAAAAGATAAGCACTCCATTAATTCTCCTGAAGACAAAAAACGAGTTTACTAAAAGCAGGCTTCATCTTCTCTATATCGCCACCAGGCATCCAAATTCCTATGATTCTGGTTTTTAATAATGTTGCAATACATATCTCAGACCCAGGCGAGGTAACTTCTATATTGTTTTCATTTAACTTAAACTCTGCACTCAAATCCTCGAGATATTTGATGTATCTATCCCAACCCTTATTCGCTTTTCCCACATCTTCATAGAGTACTATAAATGCAGTAGCAATTCTTTCTCCTATTTTAAACTGTACAACAAAACCCTTTGGGAAAAAGGACTGAGATAGAACATCTTTTGCAAGATACTTCTCAGTATTAGGAATCTTTGATTCTACATCGAGGCATTTTAATTCACGAGCCTCGAGTTTCTCCTGAGGTAGTATTTCAGATATCTTCTTTCCAATAGACAAAAGATGCGCAGATGTAACTGATGTATTATTACCCAAGAGTTTCACAAAATATTTTGCTTGGTAGAACATCGCTTGATTTCCCCCGACAATACCTGCGTTTCCACAAGGAAAAGGATCTTTTTTAGGGTCTCTATACGCTGAAAATATCCCGAAAGCATTAAGAGTACTGGACATTTCGTAGATTTGCACTTCTATATTCTCATCATTGTTCCCTTTATTCTTATAATTAATCACCGTAAGGAGTCTAAACTCGTAAGGCAAATATCTCTCCGCTTCGCCGTCTATGTAATCAAAAAGGTTTTCAGGAGTATAAAACTGAATTTCTGGCTCTTTAATCCAGCCGTCTATCTCATTGGGTAGTTGCTCGCTAATATTACCCGCAATACTTATAATTAGGAATAAAGAAAATCGGACTCCCATATACTTCTCCTTTTTAAAGGCAAATTAAAAAATTCTTATAATATAAGAATAATACGCAATTGCTCAGTCTTAAGAAAAACCATCATATTAAGTAAGATATGCACTGCAAACAAGAGGAGTAAAGTATGCTGTACAAAGAATTTGGTAAAACTGGCAAAGTTGTTTCTCGTCTGGGAATGGGAGGAATGAGATTTGAAGAACCACATAAAACCGAAAAAATGGCAGAGGTAGTAATTCGTGCATACGAACTTGGTATAAACTTTTTCGATACCGCCCCATCATATTGCGATGACCAGAGCGAAATAATTTACGGATACGCTTTCAAAGAAATGAAGAAGCCCCGAGATAGTTTTTATGTATGTTCTAAAACGATGGAGGACACCCCCCAAAAGATTAGAGAAGCATGTATGCGAAGTTTAGATAGATTAGGTTTGGATTATCTCGATTTTTATTATGTCTGGTGTTTGGTTCATCCTGAAGACCTACCTAAGAGAAAGAAAAATGGTGTGCTGGAAGGCTTTAGAAAACTCAAAGAAGAGGGTTTAATTAAGCATATCTGCGTTTCTACTCACCTTGAGCACGGTAAGATAGCAGAGATGTTAGACCAAGGGGAAGGTCTGTTTGAAGGAATGTTAATTGGTTTAAGTGCCATTAATTTTCCGCTTAGGTACCCTGGTGCCGTTGAGGCGGCAAAACGCGGTCTCGGTGTGGTTACAATGAACACGCTCGGAGGAGGAATTATTACTCAACATCCTGAAAGGTTTTCCTTTCTGATGAAGGAAGGCGACAAGAGTGTGTTAGATTCTGCTATAAGATTTAACCTTTCTCTACCCGAAATTACAGTTGCTTTAGTTGGTTTCAGAAATGTGCAGGATGTTGAAACTGCAGTTGAAAGTGTAAACAGATTTCAGGAGATGAAATGGGAAGAGATTGAGGCACTTCAAAAGCACATAGCAGAGGTTCAGCACGATTTTTGTACTCAATGCGGGTATTGTGCCGATTGCCCTGCTGAGATACCTATAGTAAGATTAATGGATGCCTATAACTACAAACTCCTATTCGGTCCCGAATCCGCCATAGATAGACTGAAGTGGCACTGGTGGACAGAAGATATCAAAAGTATCGTAGAGAAATGTACTCAATGTAGACATTGCGAGGAAGAATGCACACAAAGTTTGCCTATTTTGCAAAGATTTAAAGAACTTTGCGAAGACTACGACAAGGTAAAATCAAAAAAGCAATAAACCTACTTTAGCAATAAAGTAACTGCTTCGAAGGGCTTAAGAATTCCCGAAAACTTATCTTCCTTCCTTTCTACTAAACTCGTAGTATTAACTAAAACTTGTTTTTTACCTGGATAATCTATATCTACTTTTACCTCTTCATTGGACGGATTAAACAATCTTAAGAGATAAGCATCTTCATCTTCTTCAAATTTAAGGTGATATACAACCCATTCAGGTTTTACTACAATATTATTTCTTTTTAGTTTAGGCTCTCCAGTTACATTCAAAGGTACTACAAAAAATTGCCTTGAAATTTGAGTAGCCTTAATGTCAATCGCTTTAATATCTACTCTTGAGTATGGATAAAGGTAATATCTAAACTCGTGAACGCCCTCTTGCGAAGCCTTATAGTTCGTTTCCCAGTAATTGTTCATTACATAAGAAAAAATATTAGGTTGTAGCAATACAGATTTCTTCCATCCAACAGCAATTGGGTCTACCGTTATCTTACCTATCTCTATCATGGGCACATCTGGAGTAAATAATGCTATGCCTAAATCTTCTCCATTTATACTTACCCATTGTTGAACCGTAAAATAGTTTTTGCAGGAGCCAGGGAGTTGGTGTTCAGGCAGATGAACTATCGCGAAAGGTGTTTGATAAATAATCTTTGGATTTTGAATATTGAATGCAAATGAATAATGAACTGCTTCTGGTGTTCTAACTTCTTTTTTATCAATTATATTTTTTATAAAAACTCCCTTATCACCACTGAATAAAGATATTTCGCTCCTAATTTCTTTCGCTCCAGGTGCTGAATTACTTACAACCTCAATTTGAGCGAGCAATGGACCTTGCTCCTTTACAGAAACTTTAAACCCCTGAGCCTTT
>CAZZMK010000360.1:0-4929 GCA_964655185.1 uncultured Nitrospirales bacterium
GGATGTATCACCCCTAATAATAGGCATAACACACCCCAGAGAAGTATTAAAGATTAGGATTAGCCAAAGACTCAAGAAAAGATTAGAAGAAGGTTTAATCGAGGAGGTAAAGAAACTCAGAGATGAAGGCTTAAGCGATGAAAGATTACACCAATTAGGACTTGAATATAGATATGTATTGTGGTTTCTCCAAGGGAAAATCAAAAATAAAAATGACCTGTTCCAAAAACTTAGGTCTGCAATTTGGGAATTCTCAAGAAGGCAAATGATGTGGTTTAGAAGGTTCGAAAAAAGAGGAATAAAAATTGAATGGTTTTCCCCCGAAAATATTGAAAAGATTAATAAGAGAATAAAAGAGGCTATAGATGTCTAAAGAAATAGTGGAATATATTGAAAAAAGAGCAGTAAAAGGACCGTGGAAAATTGAACTTGATAATCTCGCAAGGCTTAAACAAATTGTAGTAGTACCTGCTTATGACGAATTAGAATACATTCCACATTTACTAAACTCACTAAGCAAAAATGAGAAAAAATACTGTGAAGAGACTCTCGTTATAATAGTGGTGAACAACAAAAAGAAAGGTATCACAAAAGAAGAGATAATTTGCAGGAATCAGGAAACTCTCCAATTCTTGAGAGAGGTTCAGAGAAATAAACTTTTTCCTTTTCATATCGGCATCGTGGATGCGTCCTCACCCGGTTACGAAATACCTGAATCCGCAGGCGTAGGGTTAGTAAGAAAAATAGGTTTGGATTTGGGATTAAAAGTTTTACTGGAATGTGACAAACTAAATGGAGGCTTAATTTGCCTCGATGCAGACTGTAAAGTGTCAGATAACTACTTAAAAGAATGGAACAGGTTCTTTAAAAACCATCCTCGAACTGCTGGAGTTATGGCGTTTGCTCACCCCATCGATGATACTGAAGTTGGTATTGCAATAACATATTACGAAATTTTTATTAGGTTATATGAACTTTGCCTGTTCACTGCGAATTCCCCATATTCTTTTATTCCCATAGGCTCCACTATAGGAGTAGACTCTGCCCTATATGCCTCTGTCGGTGGAATGAGCACGAAAAGTGCAGGTGAAGATTTTTATTTTCTACAAAAAATAGCCAAAATCGGGGAGATTAGAAAAATTACTAAAGCACAAGTGTATCCATCTTCAAGAATTTCCGATAGAGTTATCTTCGGCACAGGACCAAAAATAAAGGAGTACATAACATTTCCAAACAAAAGAGATAAATTTTATAATTTACTATCATTTGAGGTCCTAAAAGAATGGGTTAGGATGTTGGATAATCCTCTGGACACACCGCAACTAATGTTAGAAAAGTCAAAAGAAATATCTGTCGAACTTTACAACTTTTTGAAAAATAACAAATGGATTGAAAAAACTCAAACTATTTATAAAGAGACAAAAGACAAATTCTATTTGGTATGGAGACTTCACGAGTGGTTCGACGGACTTAAGACATTAAGGCTTATACATTGGTTGAAGGAGAGGTCTTTTCCCGATACAAATCTGATAGACACAGGTAAGAAACTATTAACAAACATATTAGGTATAAATATTCACGAGGAATACACCGCAAAAGAATTATTAGAGCAACTAAGACTCAATTGGAACTATAATGAAAGAGATGGGGTTGGTATAAAACCCCATCTCTATAACATTAACATGTAGAATTGATTAGCGCCTTGTTTTAATATAAGTTATGCATTGAACCAACACGTACACATATTACCTAACCTGCAAACATTTCCACAAGAACATCCACCAACAGAACACTTAGAATTCTCGACATTTACTTCCTTATTAGGTTGTGAACATTTAACATCTACTCTACCTTTAGTTCGTGAACATTTGCAATCCTCGCACTTACAATCTTTGCATTTGCAATCCTCGCACTTGCCAGCAACGCAGTTCTTCTCTACAGACCAACAAGAGGAGTTCTGTGATTTTGCAAATGGGCAACAGACAGAACTATTGCCTTTTTCTGTAGACTCGGCACGAGCAAAGGATGCAAGCACGATGGCAACTCCCATCAAGATGCTCACTGCAATAGTAGTTAAGTGTTTGTGCTTCATATGATTCTCCTTTCTTTTTAGTTAAAGGTTTATTCAATTGTATCTACTAAAACATATTTCAATTTATTTTTATTCCTAAAATTATTCATTTATAATTTGACTTTTAGTAACGATTTGATTAATATAAGGTAAAAGGTTATATGTATAACCAAAACACAAATAATAAAATTAAAAAATTTAGTGAGAGGAGAGAAACTATGAAGAAGAAGGGTTTCACACTCATCGAACTCCTTGTGGTCATTGCTATTATTGGTATCTTAGCGGCGATTCTACTTCCTGCATTAGCGAGGGCTCGTGAAGCAGCGAGACGCTCAAGTTGCCAAAACAATCTCAAGCAGTGGGGATTGGTGTTCAAAATGTATGCAAATGAGGCCAAGGGTGAAAGGTTCCCACGAATCCTGGTAAGAAATGGACAGGAACCAATCTTCAGAGATTGTGATTCTGCGAATCCAACTTACACAACTTATAGTGCTCCAGTTGCTATTGCAATGGGACCAGATTTAACCACTATATACCCCGAATACTTAACTGACCCTGCGATAATTTTCTGTCCTTCAGATGCGCGGAGTAATATTAATGACATTACAAATGATGCGACAGGTGAAAATACTGCTGGTTGGTTATGCACCAACGGACACTACGGTGCATTAGCAGTAGATGAGAGTTATATCTACATTGGTTGGGTAATCGATAAAGGTAGGAGTACAGATAATCCGATGACGCTTCCTCCAATCCCTGGATTAACCGACCAACCAATCACAGGTCCTGCTCAGATGGTAGAAATGGCGATAAACTCAATTGCACAGGTATTTATAAATCCTGCTTCCTGGCCAAACTATGTAGATAAAGACATAACTGTATCGCCGGGTAACGGAAACGGTGGAGGAAGTGTAGTTTACAGGTTGAGAGAAGGAATCGAAAGATTCTTAATAACTGACATCAATAATCCTTCTGCGTCTGCTCAGGCTCAAAGTGAAGTGTGGATTATGTTTGACCACGTTTCTACAGATACGGGGATGTTTAACCATATTCCTGGTGGGTCGAATGTGCTATATATGGATGGGCACGTGGAATTCATAAGGTATATACCTGAAGACCCGAACAATCCTACCGGTGCAGGAACTCCACCCGTTAATGTAGGTGTCGCAGTAGTAACAGCACTGTTTGAGTAATCTTGTAATAAATAGGAGTGTAAAATAAAAAGTGGAGGATATAGGACTTGTTCCTATATCCTCCTTTATATTTTTTACTCTTCTTTTTTGTCAATCCTTAGGCTAAGAGGGTGAGAAGGAGAAAGTTTCACATCTATTTTAATTAACTCCGAAGAATAATTTTTTATAGGATAAATCACCTCACCAATGTGAGTGTTTATTTGTCTATCACTCAATATAGGGAAAGGAGTTTTTATTAAAAACTTACCTTTACAAGTACATATAGGTTTATATCTTAATTGAAAATATTTATCGGTCTTTTCTAAATCCATCAGTGCTGAATTAAATTTGAACTCCTCTAATGGTATTGATAGATTAATTTCTATACCCTCTCTGGATGGCTCAATACCAAGGAGTTTTATTAGGGAAAAAAGAATTCCTGCATGACAGTTCATGTTCATTATGGGGAACTCTGTCATAGGGGTAAAGTTTAGGTTAAATGTTTTACCAGGATTTATACTTAACTTTGAATTATACGCATCCGGTCCTGACCAAATTCCATACCATATATTCGGATAACATTCAGCGTGAGCAAACAAAGTTGACTTAAGAAAGAACTCCCAGGCAGATTTAGGGTCTACTTTAGCCCAAGCCCAAGTTAGCCAAGCATTAATCGCATGCCAAACACCTCCATTTGTATCCTCTCCCGGTTTTAGAAATCTTCCTTCCATTATAGGGGCAAGGCAAGAAGCACCAAAAGGTTCTCCTTTCACACACAAATTTTCTATTGTGTCTATAAGATTCTTTTTCTCTTCTTCAGATATAATGTCTGATAAAATCCCGAATGGTTGCGTATCTAAAAACAATCGGTCACTCCCCCCTATAATCTCATCTCCTCTACCAGTAAATCCTCTACCAAACCATTTCCCATTCCATACCTTCATAACATTTTTTTTAAGAGCATCAGCGAATTCTTTCAACTCTTGGGCAAATTTTTCATCATCTTCCATAATTATGGAAGCAAGATTGGGAAGAATATAAATAGCAAGAAGGGTATTAAATGTACTCTCGCCAAATAAGAAAGTCCTTAGGGGGTTAGGGGAATATGCAAGCAACGGGTCATTCCAATCTCCTGAGCCTGTGCGTATTAAACCGTGCTTCCCTAACCCTACTTTAGTCTTTAGATGGTAAAAAGCCATACTCATATGCTCAAGAACCTTTTTTGGCTTATCCGAGTCAATAAAAGGAACTTCCGTATATTGGAGTTCTCTATCAAATGTGGTGGCTAAAAACTCAAATATAGCCCATAGGAAAAATAAGTCGAGGTCGGAACTAAATGAATGGACCCCAGCCCCTGTCGGTTCACCATTACCTACCAAAGCATAAGGTAATTTACCTGTTTTAGAGGATTGAAGCCTTGCGATAAATAGAATCATCTCTTTAGCCAATTTAGGGTTCAGATAAATCAACGGGATAATGAAAAAAGCCCAATCTCTTGGTGCACCTGAAGCACCGTGGAGGTATCCATAGGCTGAACCCTGGTCTACAAAATATCTATTGTACACAGATGAATAGATACTGCCTGCCTGAAGGTAATATGAGTGCCAAAGCAATTCTCTCGTTATAGGTTTCGCAACCTCTGATGTAGAAAAATAAATAAAGTTGAATTTTTTCGATTCTTCTTTA
>CAZZMK010000361.1:0-20731 GCA_964655185.1 uncultured Nitrospirales bacterium
AAAGTGAAAGATACAAAGAAAAGACTTCCCGATTTATTGATAGAAATGGGATTGATTTCTAAAGAGAAATTAGAGGAGTGCCTTCAGATTCAAAGAAGAACGGGGAGGAATTTGCAAGATATTTTGTTAGAAAAAGGCTATATAACTGAGGAGGAACTTGTTGAAACTATAAGTGAGCAACTTCAAATTCCCCATATAAGGGTTTCAAATTATTCTATTCCTAAGGAAGTTCTTGATATAGTTCCTGAGAATATTGCGAGGATGTACCAAGTATTGCCCATATCTGTAACAGGAGATGTACTTACCCTTGCGATGGCTAATCCATTCAATATTATGGCAACAGATGAAATACATATGTTGACAGGTAAGACAATAGAAATGGTAGTTGCTTTACCTTCGGAACTTAAGGAAGCCATTGATAGGAATTATCGTGGGGATAAGACGTCGGAATTATATGCAAATTTGCTTGCAGTACATTCTCAATCCCAAGACGAGTTAGAGGAGATAAAGGCTACTTCAGAGGAGGTAGAGGATGTTACTCGGATAGAAGATATAGAAGAAGATGAACCGGTTAAGAAGTTAGCGCGGTTAATCGTGTTAGATGCTTTGGAAAGGGGGGCATCAGATATACATATTGAACCATTTGAAAAAATTGTGCGGGTTAGGTATCGTATTGATGGTGTTTTAGAGGAGGCACAATCTCCACCTAAGTCTATGCAAGCAAATTTAATTGCTCGGTTTAAGATTCTTTCTGGCTGTAGAATCGATGAACATAGATTACCACAAGATGGGAGGTTTAGGATTAGATATGCTGGTAGGGAAATAGACTTTCGTGTGGCTTTCCTACCTTGTAAATATGGAGAAAAGATAGTGCTTCGTGTGCTTGATAAGAGCAATTTGATGTTAGACCTTGAAAAGATGGAATTTGAACCTCAGCCATTGGAGGCTCTTAAAAAAGCATTGGATATGCCTCACGGAATGATATTATTAACTGGACCTACTGGAAGTGGAAAGACTACCACACTTTATAGTTGTCTTAATAAATTAAATACTATTGAGTACAACATAGTTACTGTTGAGGACCCAATTGAGTATGAATTGTTTGGAATTAATCAAGTTCAGGTTCAACCACGAATAGGGTTTACTTTTGCAGAGGCGTTGAGGCAGATATTGCGACAAGACCCAGATATAGTGATGGTAGGAGAGATTCGTGATAGTGAAACAGCAGATATTGCAGTGAAAGCGGCGTTAACAGGGCATCTTGTGCTTAGTACTCTGCACACAAACGATGCTGCAGGTGTATTCCCGCGATTGATTGATATGGGCGTAGAACCTTTCCTTGTTCAATCCTCTGTGGCACTTGCTGCAGCACAACGCTTGTTGAAGAGGGTATGTAAAGATTGCAAGGAACCGATAACTGTTCCTAAGGATGTTTTGGAAAGGATTCAGTATAGGGGTTTCCCCCATATTCCTAATCCTCAGTTTGTGCAGGGTAGAGGATGCCCTAAGTGTAGGGGTACAGGTTATAAGGGTAGAGTTGCGTGCCTCGAAGCAATGTTGAACTGGCCTGAACTACATCCGTTAGTGCTCAATAGGGCTTCTGCTTATGATATTAAGAAGCAGGCTATTGCTTGTGGGATGAAGACACTTAGGCAAAACGCACTTGCTCTTGCTGCTAAAGGTATTACAAGTATACAACAAGTTCTTGAGCATACAATTGCAGATTAATGTTTAGGTTGTAAGGAAGTAGTGAGTGGACTGGGGAAAGTTATTTAGTATATGGGGGGGAATAAGTATTTTATTTTTTGCCTCTTGTAACCTAATATTGTTTAGAGTAGAAGGGGTAGTAGTTGATTTCAATGGGGAGCCTTTGCCTGGAGTATGTGTTGCTTCTCCAGATACATCTGACTATGCAATTACAGATGCTAATGGAAAATTTTACTTTACCTCGCGAAAGCCTATAAGTAAAATAGAATTCATTAAATCTGATTATTTGCCTATTCAGGTAGAGATTCCTAAATATATTGAGAATAAAGTCAATTTAGGTAAAGTTACTCTAATTCTCAAGCCGTTTTCATCGGGGGTTTATTTTTATGATAAATCTCAAAAGAGGTATGTAATGTTATCTTATTCACAAGTAAAAAGAGTAAAATTGGATGAGAATAATATACTTCCGGGTGTTGCTCTTGACGATATTGTTCAAGTTAAGTCCTCTCCTATATCTTTTTATGTGCATCGGATGCCTCATTATGATATAAAGATGTACAAATTGAAAGGCGTTGAGGTCAAGGTTAGGGGTTCTCCTGAAGATGCATCTAAGAATAAATCAGAAAAAGATAAACCTATGGACGGAACTATTCAAGTTCTTGTTCCTGATAGACCTGTTATGGTTCATACACAATTTATTTCAACTATTGATAGTAGTTTATTTCTTTTAGAGCCATTGGATGACTTGAGTGAAGGATTTTATTGTATTAATTGGGGGGCATTTGAAACGCCTTTCCCGAAGGTAATTGATAATTATTTATTCAAAGTTGTGAAGGAAGATAAAGGCTCGTAGAGTTCTTGATTAGTCGAAAAATAAAGTTTTCATTTTGAGGATAAGGTATGGAAAAGATATTACAGGAAAGTATTCCGTCGTTTTTATCAAGGGAAGATTTGAGGGTTAAATTGGAGCAGTTCGAGGGTCCTTTTGAAATACTACTTTATTTGATAAAGGAGCAGGAAATAGATATTTTTGATATTCCTATTGCAAAGATTACGGACCAATATCTTGAAATCCTTGATATGATGAGGGAGAGTAATCTTGAGGTGGCAGGGGATTTTTTGGTGATGGCGGCCACTCTTATACATATTAAATCTAAGATGTTGTTGCCTCCGGATGTTGAGGAAGAGGAGGAAGTTGAGGAGGAGGACCCGCGTTTAGAGTTGGTGGAAAGATTACTTGAGTATAGGAAGTTTAAGGAATTAAGTGAAAAACTTGGTGAAATTGAGTTAAACCAGCAGGATTTTTTTCCTCGAAAGTTTCCTGCTTATCTTGAGCCTGAGTTTTGTGAAGAATGGATTGAGGCTACACCTGCTGATTTAATGAAGGCAGTAAAAAAGGTTTGGCGATATATTGTAGAGCCTCCATCCCATTCTATAGAACTTGAGAAATATACTGTAGAGGAAAAGATAGATGAGATTATTGGAAAATTGAAGACATCTGAGAGTGTAAGTTCTGAGGAGTTGATTAATAGTTGTAGTAGTGTTTTAGAGAAGGTATGTTTGATTTTAGCAATTCTTGAATTATGTAGGTTAGAGAAGGTAAGGGTTAGACAAACAGAACCTTATGGTTGCTTTTACTTATATTTGCGGGAGCGTGAAATAGTTTGAATAGAGTTTTCTCCTATATATTCTCTATTTTGCAAAAAATTTTTCCTTTCGATTTGAAACCTATTTCTCGCACTCAAGATTTGGGTAGGGCAGGTGAATTAGAGGCAGAACGATTTTTGAAAAATGCTGGTCTTAGCATTGTTGATAGGAATGTTCGAGTAGGTAAGTTTGAAATAGACCTGATAGCAAAAGATGGTGATGAGATAATTTTTGTAGAAGTGAAAACAAGACGCTCTGATAAATGGGGTTATCCTGAAGGAAGTGTTGACTATAAGAAACAGAAGGCATTGAAAAAGGCAGGAAGGTATTATTTTTTGAAACATTGTAATCAGAAACAAACTTATAGGTTTGACATTATCGCAATTACCTGTGAGCCAACTATATCAATAGAATGGATTAAGAACGCATTTTAATCTATTCCCATAATAGCCATTCTACTCGGTTGTCTTCTCCGATTTTGAATTTTCTTGCTCTAATGTTAGAGTTATCGCCTTCTTCATAATACACTATTAGTATGCTGTCGTCGCTTAGATTCACCATAGAGGGATATGCACCTATGCAATTATCGACTAATATAGGCTCGCTCCAATTTTTTGTTTCATCTGTGCTTAATCTAATGTAAGTGCCCTTTCTTACGGGGTCTCGTGTCCCCATGATAATTGCTCCAGAGGGGGTTCTATGTAAATATGGGCAATGTCCGGGGAAGTTTAATGGTTTGCTAACAGTCCAGGTTTTCCCAAAATCTTCTGATATTGCATATCCCATAGTTTCGGAGTGGTGTCCTCTTTGTGCAATGTATAATTTATTAGATTCTATAATGCATATGTCAGGTTCTGCGTCTAATTTAAGAGTTCCTACATCGATATCTGTAGGTGTAGACCATGTTTCTCCTTTGTCAGTTGAAAAGGACACAGCGCCACAACCTTTTTTCTCTTTGCCAGCGTATAATGGCATTGCCAAACTTCCGTTAGGGAGTTTTCGGATAGGTGAACTTGTATAGTAGTCAGCAAATAAGATTTTTGATTTGCTCCAAGTTTTGCCAAGGTCATAAGAAGAGACAATCTTTGTGCCTACGCCTTCCCACCCTTTATCTTTTGGTTTTAATGAGAAGAAATTGCATATAAGTTTTTGATTATCAACTACTGAAATAGAGGGGTCGCGATCGTCATATTCACTGTCATAAATTGTGAAGGGTTCTGACCAGGTTTTGCCTTCATCTGATGATATACATCCTGCAATTTTACCACCTTTTGGAAATTTTTCATTAGGTAAGGACACATGGGCATAGCCTGCATAGAAAACGCAGAGTAGTCTACCATCTGGTAATCTACATACATCGGGGAAGGCTTCGTATCCACCTGCTCCTCCATCCTTTGCAACTATTATGTAGTCTTTGCCTTCGGAGAGTGGCAATGAATCTGTAAAAGAGGGTCGACAAATTATAAGAGAGATAGTTAAACAATAAACAAATACTATTGAATGTAATCTAACAATCTTCATATTTTTTCCTCCTCTATTTTGAATTTGTTGTTTTAAGTATATTTTAAGTATATTGTATCAATGTAGTTGAAATTGCTAAAACTAAGTTAATAAGGAGGTATGGATATGGCTGATGTGCTTAAGGTAATTAAAGATAGAAGGACAGTTAGAAAATATCAAAACAAACCTGTATCTGATGAGTTACTTAATATGATTTTAGAAGCGGGTAGATGGGCTCAGTCTTGGGCAAATACTCAATGTTGGGAAGTAGTAGTTGTTAAGGACCAGGCTGTTAAGGAGGCTTTGCAAAAAACTGTACCAAGTGGAAATCCCTCTTATAATTCGATAGTAACAGCACCGATAGTTCTTTGTTTGTGTGCTAAGAAGAATCTTGCAGGGTACTATAAAGGGAATGTATGCACTCATTTCGGTGATTGGCTACTTTTTGATATGGGGATATTTGCTCAGAATATTGCTTTGACAGCACATAGTTTGGGTTTGGGCACTGTGATTGTAGGATTATTAAATCATGCTGAGGCAAAGAAGATAATAAATTTACCTGATGATTATGAGTTAGTTGCTTTAATGCCATTAGGTTTTCCTGCGGAGACACCTCAGGCTCCTCCAAGAAAGGAAATTAAGAGTTTTGTGCATTACAATAAGTTTTAGATATTAGATATGGTTTTCCATTAAGTCACATTCAATTACTTTCTTCTCGTCAGGGAAGTAGAGATAAGATTTGATTTCAAAAGGGTTTAATTTGGTAGTAAATTCGAAGGAGTGGGGAGGTATTTTTATTTTTGTTTCTTGAGGTTCTCCTGTAGGCTCGAATAGTCTGATGATAAAAGCGTTATTATTCTCTGCCTTTTTCAGTGCAGATAATACTATAGAAGGGTTTTCTATTATAATAGCAGGAGGGTGTTGTTTACCTTCGTTATGGGGATTGAAGGATAGGAAGAAAGGCTTTTCATTATGGCTTAAAGCCCTATTGTCAATCGTGCTGAGGATATTTTTGGTTTTGCCTCCGGTGAGCCAAAATTTAAAATTTCGTTCACCTTGCTCCATTCGTGGTGTAAATCTATCTTGTGGTGTAAGGGGTCTATCTTTGAATGGTAGAGCGGAATATGCAGGGGAATGTAGTAGAGTTAGTCGAATTGTGCCTTTTTCAAAATCTGAGCCATAGATACCATCGTTGATGCATACGATGCATTCATTTTGTGAAGGTGAGTGTGCACATACCCATTTCTGGCTAACTATTTCATAACTTTCGTTTCTTAGTTCTTCTTTTCCAAACATTACCTGATAGAGATATTTGGTATCATCCCAGGGCGTGGGTATGCTTAACTTGAGCATTTTATCTTTTTCAAACCAGAATACTCGAAGATTTATCTCCAGTTCATCAAAGTCTTTGGGAATTTTATAATGTGTTATGATGTATGAACGGTTATATTTAAATACCGCTTCAACAGTAGTTCTAACTTCTCCATCTTCTATAATTCTTAGAGGATGGAGTTTTTTAGTTTTGACTCCACATATTTCCGCTACCTCATCCTCGGGTGCTAATGTAAATGAACCAATTACCTTCTTATAAGAAACCACTTCACTTCCCCACGGGTCTTCGTTATCTTCTATAACTATGGGAACTATAGCGGGGGCTTTTACAATTGGGATGTTGTTTATCATTAGTGAGTCTAAGAAACCTGTTTGAGTGTTGATTACAGTGATAATTTGATTTCCTTTTATCTCTACTTTTTCTCCTCTAATTGGTTGTGGTGGCGATGGTTTTGAGGATAGGACTTTATTTGTTTTGCATACGAATTGCACTATTTGGGAGGGAGGTAGTGTGGTTTTAAATACAATTCTTTTTCTCCAATCGACAGCCACATTTCCATGTTCTTTTTCTATTTGGGAGGGAATTTTTTCTCCATCTAAAAATAATTCTGGATATACAAAAGAATCTTCAAAATTAAAATCAGGCAAACAGAACTCTGTTTCGAAGATTTGGGTTAGTGGAAAGGGATGAGGATTATAAGCAAACATTGGAACATCACTTTCCTCGGTTGGGACTGACTTTTTGCATAAATGAAAGAAGCATTTTGCTTTTATTTCTCTAACTATTTTTAAGCCATGGTCGAGAATTTTAAGTCCCCATTGTTCTACAGGAGGTATAGAAGAACCTGGTAGAATATCGTGGAATTCAGCAAATAATAGGTCCTCTAATGCTTCCTGTAGTTCTTGCTGTGGATAATCCAATATTCCAAGTAATGCTGTAGCAGACGCCATTTTTTCAGCGGAGTAGAATTCATTTTCAAGTTCCCTATGCTTTTGTTTAATGATAATTTGGGATGTATAGCAACCAGGAGCCCATGGGTTTAAATCACCAGTATGTTCTTGAAAGTTATTGTTATGAATTGCTATTAGTTCTTTGAAAAATTGCTCAGGGGTGGAATGTAATATTTCTACATCTTTAGAGGATAAAATTAATTCGTTAAGTTCTGTGCAATCTTTTTTAGAAGGTCCACCGCCGTGGTTTCCTACACCCCATAGAACTAATCCTGGGTTGCTGTCAGGATTTTCGGTTATCCATTTTTCTACCTTTTCTCTTGCTTTACCAAGTGGGGCATTGTACCAACCTGAGAATCGATAGCCAATTATCTTAGAGCCGTCATATCCTACCCAAATGAAGCCATTCTTAGGTAGAGAGTATATTTCTGGATGTGGTCTTCCGAATAAATATGAATTATAACCTGATTTTTTTAATATTTGAACCAATCCTCTTGAATGTCCAAATGGGTCAAAATTTGTTGCAGTTGTGGGTTCTACTCCAAATTTTTCTTTGAAATAGTTTTTCCCTATAAGAATTTGGCGAATTATGGATTCTCCAGAAGGCATATTACAATCAGGTTGTAGAAACCATCCTCCCATTATGTGCCATTTGCCCTGCTTAACCAATTTTCGGATGTTTTCAAATAGTTCAGGTGCGTATTTTTCAATCCATTTATAAAGAATAGCCTCGTTGTGATTGAATATGAAGTTCTCGAATTCAGAGCATAGTTTTACTGCGGTATGAAATGTGGAGATTGCTTCTCCTGCCCCTTCTTCCCATTCCCATAACCAGCAAGGGTCAAGGTGGGCATTACAGAGTAGGTGAATTCTTCTAATAATGGTCATATTTGACTTTCCTGTTGTTCTGCTTTTATCTGAATTTCCTGTATGTTGCTTTCGATATGTTTGCGAATTCTTTCGAGGTGCTTTGATACTATTAGTTCTGCAAGTTCACCGTCTCTTTCTTCAAATGCTTCCAGGATTTTTTCAATCAATTTATCTATCTCTTGTTTACCGAGAAAGGGTATATCAATTAGTTCGTTTAGTTTTAAGAATGCCTGCCACATAGTATTGTATAAAAGTTCATATATTTGATTTCGTGTGGCAAGAACGAATGTACGGAAGAATTGATAATTTATCTTTTGCAATTCTTCAGGGTTTTCCATTGCAGATTTTCTTTTATTAAAGAGTTTTTTTAGGGATTCTAGTTCTTCTGGGGTATGCCGTTCTGCAGAAAGTTTTACTATTTCTTTAACGACTATATCTCTATATTCAAGGATATCCCTGAGTAGTGGATAATTTATTTTCCCTTCCTCATCTATAATTAGTATTTCAAATAATTCAAGTCCACCTATTAAGTCGATATCCTGAACTATAGTGCCGGAACCCTGTCTTATTCTCACCAAACCTAATGCTTCTAATCTTTTTAGTGCTTCTCTTATACAATGCCTTGTTGCTTTGAACTCTTGAGATAGTTCTCTTTCTGTTGGGAGTTTTTGTCCTGGGAGGTATACTCTGTTTGCAATTCTTCTGCATAACTCGTTTGCTATTTGTTGGGACCGAGTAAGGTTCTTATTAGCGTTATATTGTAGATTCATAAATTCATCCTACCAATTTATTGTTTCATTTGTTGATTTTTACATTATTATTGTGTTATATTATATATTGGTTCAATCAATTGGTTCAACAACTTTATACAAGGAGATTGAAAAATGAGCAAACAGAAACAAGGTTTCACATTGATTGAGTTGCTTGTGGTCATTGCCATAATTGGTATCCTTGCTGCAATTTTACTTCCTGCTCTTGCTCGTGCACGAGAGGCTGCTCGCCGTTCTTCTTGTGCTAATAATTTAAAACAATGGGGAGTGATTTTTAAAATGTATGCTTCCGAAAATAAGGGTGAAAAGTTTCCACCAAGTCAAGTAGAGATGGGTTGTGGTGTTCGACCCTGTATGGCATTTGGTCCGAGGATTTTTGCTATATATCCAGAATATCTCACAGACCCTGCTATAATTTTTTGTCCTTCGGATGCAAGAGATAAACTTGATAATTTTATTGACCCGCAGACGAAAGAATTTACTATGTTGAGAAAAATAGATGGTAATAGGCAGGAGGGAGTTGAGGGAATAGACGCAAGTTATACATATACTGAATATGTTTTTGACCGTTGTGGGCCTGAGTATCCCAAAAAATCAGTGGATGCTTTAAGAACGATTGCTGAGATTATAGGGAATCCATTAGACCCTACCTTGACAGAAGGTGCGGCACAGTTTGTGGAAGTGGTGGAGGATATGATTAATGATTTGACCCCTTACTTTTTCGCAGGTGATGAAAGTGGTTTTTTGAGGGAAGTGGATAACGATAGAAATGTTTCAGATGGGCTTGGCAACGGTGGTGGTAATATAGTTTATCGGTTAAGGGAAGGAATCGAAAGGTTCTTAATTACAGATATAAATAATCCTGCTGCAAGTGCGAAGGCTCAAAGTTCTATTTTTGTGATGTGGGACAATGTGTCTGACCAGGTGGCTAAATTTAATCACGTGCCGGGTGGAAGTAATATTTTATATATGGATGGACACGTAGAATTCGTAAGATTTCCTGGAGACCCACCTATGGTGAAGGAACTCGCTCTTGTGATGAGAGTATTCGATATTTCAGAGTAATTGGGGTTTGGTATATCTCTATTTTACTGGGTTGATTAGTGTGCCTATTTTGTTTATCTCGATGGTTACAGTGTCTCCTGGTTTGAGAGTGAGTTTAGGTGTTCGAGACCATCCTACACCTGATGGTGTGCCCGTGAAGATGATGGTATTTCTTTTGAGTGTAGTGTCTTCTGATAGAAATGCGATTAATTCTGGTATTCCAAATATTAAGTCTTTAGTAGAACCTTGCTGAACTTGTTTGTCGTTCAATTTAGTGGTGATGGTGAAAGAAGTTGGATTTTCTAAGTAGTCGTCTATGGGAAGAACAAAGGGACCGATGGGGGCGAATGTGTCGAAACTTTTGGCTCTTACCCATTGTCCGCCGCCTTTTTCAGTTTGCCATATTCGCGCTGACACATCGTTACCTATTGTAAATCCAGATATATATTCAAATACTCTGTTTGGGGTTATGTTCTTTGCGTCTTTTCCTATGATGATTACTAATTCTCCTTCGTAGTCTACTTCATCTGAGCACACTTTGGGTATTTTTATAGGTTCAAGGTGTGCAGTAATTGCAGAGGGGTTTTTCATAAATACCACAGGGTATTTGGGGATGGGTTTGTTAGTTTCTTCAGCGTGGCTTTTATAGTTAAAGCCGATACAAATTATCGCTGTGGGCTCTATAGGTGGAAGCCATTTTATCGGATTTACTTTT
The DNA here is from genome assembly GCA_964655185.1 of uncultured Nitrospirales bacterium. GTDB lineage: Bacteria > Hydrogenedentota > Hydrogenedentia > Hydrogenedentales > Hydrogenedentaceae > Hydrogenedens. Next base: position 10,537 of record CAZZMK010000361.1, read on the forward strand.
TCTGAAGTAATTGTGAACTCTCCACAGATTGGGTCAATATTGAGTTTATAAAATTCGGAGTTAATTTGTGTTAAGAATATCTCTTTTCCATCATCTGATATCGCCCTTGCCCACTTCATTTTATAATTCTCCTGTAGTCGAATAAAGTTTGGTTTTAATGTTAGAATTAAATAGTATATTTAATTGAATTTTGTAATAAAAAGTTAGGAGATTAAAAAATGATTATTTCGAGGAGAAATTTTATTAAGAGCATAAGCCTTGCCTCTGCATTGCTTTTCTTACATCACGAAAAATCTATATCTCAAGAGGGATGTAAGTTCCCAATAGGAGCGTGTGACTGGTCATTATGGACTGAGGGGACAAAAGCCCTTGATGTTGCCAAGGAGATTGGTTTGCAAGGAGTAGAGATTTCTGCGGGTAAGCCGGCAGATAAGATTGCTATTGCAGATGCGGGATTGAGGGAAGAGTATAAAAATAAGATGAAAGAGACGAATATACTAATTCCCTCGATAGCGATGGGGCTGTTGAATGACGCACCATTGGCGAGAGACCCTCGAGCAGTTGACTGGCTAATGGATACTATAGATTCTGCTAAGGATTTAGGTGCAAGAGTGATTTTAATTGCGTTTTTTGGTAAAGGAGATTTGAGAGAAAAGGGGAAATTAAAGCAAGATGATGTGAATGAGGTTATAGCAAGATTAAAGGAACCTTCCGCTAAGGCAAAAGAAATGGGTGTAATTTTAGGATTGGAAAATACATTATCTGCAGATGAGAATCTCGAGATATTAAATAAGATAGGAAGCGATGCATGTAAGGTATATTATGATATCGGAAATTCAACCTATAATGGCTATGATGTCCCTGCAGAAATAAGAAAACTCAAGGATAAGATTTGTCAATTTCATTTTAAGGATGGTGCTTTTTATTTAGGTAAGGGTAAAGTTAAAATGGAGCCTGTGAAGGAGGCTATATTAGAGATAGGTTATAAGGGTTGGATTGTTTTGGAGACTGGGTTGCCTACTATGAATAAGGTTAAGGACTTTAAAGTAAATTTGGAATATGTTTGTAATTTGTTTAATACATAAACACAATTTAGATTGAGGAATATAAAGATGAATAGAAGAGATTTTTTGAAGAAATCTGCTATAACTGCAGGTACAATATCAATTCTGCCATCAAGGTTGGTATTTGGGACTGAGCAGAATTCAAAGGTGAAGTTGGGACTTATAGGATGTGGTGGTAGAGGTCGTTGGATTGCACACTTGTTTGAAAAAAATGCTCCCTTTAAGATAACCGCAGTGCACGATGTGTTTCGAAGGAGGGCAAAGAGAGTTGCAGATGAATTGCAATTGTCAGAAAAAAGTATTTTTGTGGGACTTGATGGGTACAAGGAGTTATTAGAAAGTGGTGTGGAAGCGGTAGCAATTGAAAGTCCACCTTATTTCCATCCTGAACAAGCAATAGCCTCTGCGGAAAAAGGAAAACATATTTTTCTCGCGAAGCCTATAGCCGTGGACGTAGCAGGTTGTTTGAGTTTGATTGAATTGTCTAAAAATTTTGACGGTAAATTAAGTATGCTTGTAGATTTTCAGACTCGGAATTATACATTGTTTAAGGAATGTGTGAGCAAGGTGCACGAGGGGAAAATTGGTGAGCCTGTTTGTGGTCAATTTTATTACTACTGTGGAAGGCTTGGTATTCAAGCAAAGCCTGATGACCCGGGTGCCAGATTGAAGAATTGGGTATTTGACAAAGTGTTATCAGGGGACATAATAGTTGAACAAAATATACATGTGCTCGATGTCGCAAATTGGTTTTTGAAGTCTCATCCTTTGAAGGCTTATGGCATAGGTGGGAGAAAAGCGAGGACCGAGGTAGGGGATTGTTGGGACCATTTTTGCGTGCAGTTTATTTATCCTAATGATGTTGTTGTTGATTTTAGTAGTGGACAGTTTACTTATGGCTATGATGATATTTGCATGAGACTTTATTGTTCGCTTGGTACAGCAGATACACATTACGGCGGACCTGTGTATATAGAGGGCAAGTCTTTTACATGGGAAGGAGGTAAGAGTTCAGATATATACGAAACCGGTGCAGTAAATAATATAAAAGACTTTTATCAATCTATAACTACTGGGAAATATTTGAATAATTTGGAAGAATCTGCGTACAGTAATTTAACATCTATCTTAGGTAGGATGTCTGCTTATCAAAATAGGTTAGTAACCTGGGATGAAATGATTTCGTCAAATGAAAAATATACTACTGAGTTAGAAGTTAGTGAAGAGGTTGTAAATTCTTAATATTTCATAAAAATATACTTCTGAATCCCTCATAATAATATTAATATACTTCTGAGTTCCATTTTAAGTTTCTATACTTAGTTTGTCTCTCTTCCGTTATCCCCGTCGGAGAAAAAGTCATTTTTTGATTTTTTGATTGAAAAATTTCAAATTTTGCTTGACAAATGCACTCTAATTGGTATAATATTGATATAATTTGGATATATGTTGAAAATAATTGGAGTTTTTTGGAATTTCTTGGAGATAAAAATGGCATTTTATATAGGAGAGTATATATTGACGGTAGAACAGAAGGGGGGCAGGATTGTAATCCCTAACGACCTTCGTTACGAGATGGATGCTTGTCATCAGAAGGTTTTTTATTTGTTAAGAGGCATAAGGGACAACATATTAATGATTCCATCTCAATTGTGGGAAAATGTGTCGAAACAATTTTCTAATGAGCCTGTTTTAAATCCTACTTCGCAGATTGCAATGAGTTATATAGTTGGTGGTTCATCAAGGGTACAAATAGATGCCCAGTATAGGATGGCACTTCCGGGGTGGGTGAGAGAGCATGCAGGAATTAGAGATACCGCGGTTATTGTAGGATGTGGTGAGTACTTAGAGTTATGGAACGAGAATAGTAGAAAGGCTTTCATTAAAAGTCCCGAGACTAAGAAATTAATAGAGAAATTACTCGCGAAGTTATTCCCGAGTAAATTTGATGAAGAAATTAGAAAAGTTTGTGATGATAAGGTTGTATCAGAACAAAGTGGAGACAATTCGTTGTGAGAAAAATTGTTTTAGTAAGTTGTATGGGCGCCAAAATTGAATATAAAGCATAACAAATTAACTGAGGAGGAAGTTCTATGGAATTCCAAAAAGTTTCTCACGGTCCTACAACCATTTTTAGGGTTAAAGGGTCTCTCGACTCGGATGAGGTACTCGATTTGCGTTTGGCGATAATCGAAGAGACTGACAAGCGGAAAAAGAACATCATCCTTAATTTTGAAGAGGTCGAGGTAATAGATTTAATTTCTGTGGGCTACTTGCTTGAATGCCTTCGTATAGTGAGGAAAAAAGGTGGAGACCTTAAGTTGGTTAATCCTAATACTTTTGTTCGGCAAATGCTACACGAACAATCGGTTTCTCATTTTTTTGAGATATGTTCTTCTGAGTCGCAAGCGATTAATTCTTTTCGGTTGGTTGCGTAATTAAATGCTCTTTTGGGCAGTTATGATAATTTTTTCTTGATAAATGTCAAGAGATTATCGGGAAAAGATATTCCATACTCCCGTGATGTTAAATGAGGTTGTTACCTTGTTAGATATTAAGGAAAATGGGGTTTATGTAGATGCAACAATAGGAGCAGGAGGACACGCTCAGAAGATTTTGGAAAAGTTAGGAGCGGGTATGTTAATAGGAGTAGATGTGGATACAGAGGCTATTAAGATTTCGTCGGAGAGGTTTAGAGGGGATGAGAGGGTAAAATTGTTTAACACGAATTATTCAAATATAGATGAGGTGCTTGATAAAGTTGGGGTAAAAGAAGTAGATGGTATTTTGATAGATGCTGGGTTGTCCAGTTTTGCTCTTGATAATCCTGAGAGGGGTTTTTCTTTTCAAGTAGATGGACCACTTGATATGCGAATGGACCTTAATTCTCGATTTACTGCTAAGGATTTTCTATCATCTGTTGATGAGGACACGTTAGCCAAAATATTGAAAGAATATGGTGATGTTCCTAAATCTCACAAGGTAGCCAGGTCTATAATTCGTAGAAGAGAAATTGGCAAATTAAATAGGGTGTCAGACCTTGTAGAGGCTATAAAAGAAGCATACTCAACTCCACATAAAATTCCTGAGGAAACTCGGCAAGTTTTTCAGGCGATTAGAATAGCGGTAAATGATGAGTTGGTAAATTTAGAAAGATGCCTTGTTTATGGGTTTAATAGATTAAAAGTCGGGGGAAGGTTTGTTGTTATATGTTTTCACTCTGGGGAAGATAGGATAGTGAAAAGGTTTTTTAGTGCAGTTTCTCGCTCTGTAAGGGTGCAGACGAGGGATGGTAGGGTAATTAGAGAAGACCCGCCTATGGCGAAGCAGCTTACCCCTAAGCCGTTAGTTCCTACCGATGAAGAGGTCCGACAGAATCCGAGAGCAAAAAGTGCAAAACTTAGGGCTATAGAGAGATTGAGAGAAGGGGAATTTACTTTCATGGAGAAGGAGTGAGAAGAATGAGCGAAGATAAGATTATGGTGAATGTATTACGGGAGATTGTAATTTATGCGTTTAATTTGATTGTTGTGCTTATACCTGTTTCAGTCCTTGCTGTGGACCTTTATGTTAATGTCCAGAGGGTGAGATATTTTTCCGCGATTAAAGAAGTGAAGTCGAATGTTTTGCCGTGGATAAAACCTGAATACCTGCCTGTATCTCTTTCTCCTGAACAACAAAAGAAAATGCAGAAAGATAGAAGTAGAAGTGTTTTGGAGGTAGTTATAAAAGACATTAAAAGTTATTTAGGTAACTTTATAGGTATGATTATTTCTGGCAAATGCTCTAATTCTACTTTTAATTCTAAGGAAGTAAAGGAAAGAGAGGTTAAATGTAGTTTAGAAGCGTTAAGGTCAATGGTTGATAAATTGAAGGCAGAGAAAGAAAAACTTGAGAGTTTACATAATACTATAGTTTATGCGTTCAATCAGAGACTCGACAAGCAAGAACCAGGTACTGTGGAGGTAATATATTACGATAAAAAGGAGAAGGAAGAAATTCTCCAACTCGTGTCTGAGAATCCCCTACATAAACCAGAAAAGGTAAAATATGTGCATCCTCCCCGTGATGTGATGGAAGGAGAAGATTTATACATACGAGTGGTAAATTTGTTGGATAAAAGTAGAGAAATTATAAGGTGGGTTCTCAGTGCTCCTGTTGAGGCAAAACCACGGAGCGGGGAAAATTTTAACGAGGCTACCCAAAATAATGGTGTAACGATTTCAGATTTAGATTTGGATTCAGATAGTAAGTATCTTTTCGAGGGATTATAGTATTGGAGAGCAAATGTGAAGTTTTTCTGGAGCAGAGTTGGAAGTTTTACTTTTGATTTTCAGGATGAGAGTGTAAATGAGGATAATAAAGTTGTTATAAGGTACATCCGTTTTCTGTTCTTTGTAGGCTTCCTTTTTTCGATAGGTAGTTTGTTTTGGGTGGTTCTCAATCCTCGTCCGGAAGTAGTAGAGAGGGCAAATCCTAAGGCATCAAAAAGATCAGTAACTTTACCTCGGGGTTCTATTTACGACAGGGCTGGTAGGACTGTTGCGCGGTCGGTATACTTGGCTGGGCTTTATTGCTCTCCGAGAGATATAGCGGGGGGAGAAACGCCTGAAATTGAGAGGTATGGTGAATATAAAATAGAGTTTGCTCAGAGGATAGCGTCTGCTTTCAATCTTGATTACGATTATGTATTAAAGAGGATTAATATGAGAAATTCCGATGGGAAGTACTTGAGAGAATCTGTAATCATAAAGAGTATAACTGATTTGTCACCGCACGAGATTGAAGTCTTAGTTAAAGACCTGAATAAATGGTATGAAGAGAGAATAAAACCGCAAAAGAGTAAGGATGTTGACGATGTTTCAAGAAAAGATATGAAGGCTTTTATGAGAGGGTTACTTAGTAATCTTAAGAATGCTTATGCAAAACTATTAAAAAAATCTACTGAAAATGCGTCGAATAGAGAAGTTTTGTTGGGTCCACCTTTATTTGTACGATACAAATGGGTTAGGGAATACCTACACAAGGAGATAGCAGGTAATATTATAGGGTTTGCATCTCTTGAAGCGGTCGGTGATTCTGTGCGATTTGTGGGCAAAAGTGGCATAGAACATGATTGGGATGATTATTTATGTGGCGATGTATCAAAGGATGCTAAGTTGGAGGGGGTAAGTGTCAATGTTGGTTCATCTACAAATTATTTTGAGGGGAAGTCGTCTGTAGGTAATCTTTATTTAACTATAGATATGAATATTCAGGCTTGTTTAGAGAGAGAGTTAGACAAAAGAATTGATGAATGTAATGCAGAGGATGGAATGGGTATAATATTAGACCCTCACACTGGGGCAATTTTAGCAATGGCTTCAAGGCCTTCCTATGACCCAAATCTACCTGAAACTCGTGTAGGTAGTGCTATTAGAAATAAAGTGATTGTGGACCGTTTTGAGCCGGGTTCGATAATGAAATTGGTTTCTGCATCAGCAGGTTTAGAATTAAAGAAACTTACACCTGAAACTCTTATAGATTGTGAAGGAGGTGCATTTAACATTGGTGGAAAGATTCTCAAAGATGAGCACAAAATGGGCGTGGTAACTTTTGAGGAGTGTTTTCAGCACTCCAGCAATATAGGTTTTGTAAAGATTGGGATGATGTTAGGATTGGATTCGATTAGAGAGTATCTTAGGAAGTTTGGTTTTGGGGAAAGAGCGAGTAGTGACTTTAAGTATGAACAAGTGGGTAGTATTTCTACTAATAATTCTATGGCTACACTTCGGTCTATGTCAATTGGATATGCAGTGGCGGTAAATACTTTGCAAATTGCTCGTGCTTATGCGGTAGTTGCAAATGGGGGATATTTAGTGGAACCTTATATTGTGGAGAAAGTAGTTGACGAGAGAGGGGCAGTGTTATATCAGCACAAGGTTAAGCGGGAGAAAATCTTGAGTGATGATACCGTTGAGATAATGAAGTCCCTTTGCTATAGAGTGGTTCTTAAAGGTACGGGTAAGAAAGCGTGTATACCGGAATACAAAGCAGGAGGTAAGACGGGCACTGCGTATTTAGCAGAAGGGGGTAATTACTCCAGGGACAGGATTATAGCCTCATTTTGTGGCTTTGCACCACTTTCTAATCCGCGGGTAGTTGCTGTGATAGTAATAAGATATCCCCAAACTACACCTCGTTATGGCGGATATGTAAGTGCACCTGTATTTAAAAATGTCGTTCGGTACACCCTTAGTTATCTTAATGTTCCGCCAGACCCAGTTGATAGGGATGATATTAACAAGGAGAAGCCATTAATTGTGGAAAAGGATGACGAAGATGATATCGAGGGAGTAAATTTTGCAGAGTTTGAACGGATTATTTCCCCAGAGGATATAAATAGAAAGAGGGAAATTGCTCATTATTCTGAGAGTATGATGTGTAGAAGTTCAGAAAGTAGAAAGAATTCTGTTCAAAAAGAGGAAATTTCAGGTAAGAGCAACGATGATGAAAAAAGTATGGATACGTTCGAACCACAGATTGGTAAAACCGTAGAGGAATTGATTCATCAATCAAAAATTACTAATGCTATGCCTAATTTGATTGGGTTGACTAAATTACAAGCGTTAGAAATTTTAGAAAGTTTAGGTATTGGGTATGAGTGTAATGGCTATGGAAGAGTTGCATCTCAATATCCGTTTCCAGGATATCCTTTAAAAGATGTGAATATTTGTCTGTTGAGTTTATCAGGGAGCCTGGATGATATATTAATGGAGAATTAAACACTTATTGGGGTTTTGCTTGATGGTTAATTTGTCTTACATCGTAGATAAGTGGAAGTTATCCTCCCAAGATATGTGGGAAGACAAAAATGTGATTGGGGTGAGTGAGAATTCAAAAAAGGTGAATGAGAATTTTATATTTGTTGCAATAGAAGGAGACAATGCTAATGGATATAGATACATACCTGAGGCTTTGAAAAGAGGAGCGGTGGCTATTGTCGGGGAGAAAGATTTACCATTAGATATTAGCAGAGAGGTAAAAAAATATGGGGTCCCTTATTTCAAGAGTAATGAGCCTCGGAGATTTCTTGCGGAGTTGGCTCATTTGATTGCCGGAGAGCCGACAAACAATATAACTATTATTGGCATTACTGGAACTAATGGGAAGACTACAATTACATATATGGTTGAAAATATACTCAGAGAAGCGGGAATAAAGGTGGGTAGATTTGGTACGCTCGGTTATAAGTTAGAGGATGAGTATATAGAGGCTATACATACTACTCCGTTTGCAGAGGATTTAGTCGAATTATTTTTGAGGGCGAAGAGAAAACGGATTTCGCATATAGTTATGGAGGTAAGTAGTCATTCTTTGGCTCAACATCGTGTTGCAGGTATTAAGTTTGATGTTTGTGGATTTACGAATCTCACGCAGGACCATCTCGATTTTCACAAGACGATGGAGGATTATCTGAAAGCAAAATTGAAATTATTTGAAATGACTGCGAATTCAGGTGGGGTTGGTATTGTAAATATTTCAGATCCATACGCTCGGTTTTTCCTTTCTGTCCCTGGGTTGAAATTTTTTACTTATGGAGAAAATGGAGATTTCTATCCTACCGAGGTAAAGTTAACTACTAAGGGAACTCACTTTTATGTAAACTATGAAGATGCAAAATGTGAAATAGGGATGTCTCTTATTGGGAAACATAATGTACTTAATGCCTTGTGTGCGTGTGCTATTATGAGAGTGCTAAATGTTGAGTGGGAATATATTAAGAGGGGGTTAGAAAAACTTTCCCGAGTCCCTGGAAGATTTGAAATTGTAGATGAACCTGCGGATTTTACTGTAGTTATAGATTATGCACACACTGAGGATGGATTGAAAAATGTTTTAACAACGGCTCGTGAACTCACAAAAAGTAGGATAATAACTGTTTTTGGGTGCGGTGGAAATCGTGATAGAACTAAGAGACCCAAGATGGGTTATACAGCAGGGAATTTGTCTGATATAGTGGTAATTACTTCTGACAATCCTAGAAATGAAGAGCCAATGGAAATAATTAAAGAGATAGAAGAAGGTGTGTTGAAGTCGGGTAAAGTGAAAGATAAAGATTATTTTGTGATAGAAGACCGTAAGGAAGCGATTCGTTTTGCTATAGAGTTAGCCGATAAAGATGACATGGTTATTATTGCAGGGAAAGGTCATGAGCCTTATCAGATTGTAAAAGATAAGAAAATACCTTTTGATGATAGAGAGGTTGCAAGGCACTACTTGAAGGAAAGAATATGCGGTGGGAGTATACAGTAAAAGAGTTTGCTGAAGCAGTTGGAGGTGCTATTTATTGTGACGAGTCATTAAAGTTTAATGGAGTTTCTATAGATACTCGTAAACTTTTGTCGGGTCAAATTTTTTTTGCATTACCTGGTTCGAAGGTTGACGGGCATAACTATGTCCATGATGCTATTAATAAAGGAGCACCGTTTGTAGTGGTAAAGAAAGATGTAGAGGTACCCCATATAAAAGTAGAAGATACATTGAAAGCCCTTCAAATTTTTGCACGATGGCATCGTAAAAATTGTTCAGTTAGAGTTTTCGGTATAACGGGTTCGTGTGGTAAGACTACTTCTAAGGAACTTATTTCTGCTGTGTTGAGTAAGAAATATAATGTAGTTTCTACTCGGGGGAATTATAATAATGAGATTGGATGTCCTTTGTCTTTGTTGACTATAGATGATTCAACAGATTGGGCGGTAATTGAAATGGGTGCAGGTAAACCTGGTGATATCGCTGAACTTTGTGGTATTTCTTATCCGGATGAGTCTACTATTACTGTGATAGGACCTGCTCATCTTGAGAGGTTAGGTACGTTAGAAAATGTTGCTGAAGAAAAGGGCAAAATTGCGGAGTGCTTACCACCGTGGGGACATTTTTATGCCAATGTGGATGATAAGTTTGTTTTGGATATTGCTAATAAGATTTCGGTAAGCAAGACATATTACGGAAGTAGTGGTGATGTTGTGCTTAAGTCTTCCAACATACTTTCAGATGATTTGATGGAGATTGATGTTGAGCCGATAGGTAAGTTAAATATACCCTTGTGTCCTGTTAATCATATATATAATTTTTTGAGATCGGAAGAGCGG
>CAZZMK010000362.1:0-6900 GCA_964655185.1 uncultured Nitrospirales bacterium
TTATCTTCAGCAGGGTTAATCCCACTTATCCCTGCCCAAATACCCACTACAACTAATCCTAACATACAAAAAAAAGCTAAGTCCTGGAGCCTCGGGAATATACTCGCTATTGCAGGGGAGTATAGCGGATGGTTTATACCCGCGTCATAGTTGGTGTGGATTACCAATATTTTAGGTTTCTCAACATGATTTTTGTTGGGGATAAGGGCAAATATATTTTGTGATTGAAATTCATTTAGAAACCTTGAAATATTCCAGTACCCTAACACTTCGGAAATATACAAAAACAATACAACTCCACCGTAAATAGCACCTACAGTTGGTAAAAACAATAAAAACATAACCACAAAAAAGAACTCAATATAGTATAAGGAGAATATTTGAAATGTTTCCCTTGAACATGAAAAACTTTCTACCACACAAAGTTCACCTAATTCCTGCAGTCTATTTCTAATATACAACCCCGCTATAGCTTCTCCTTCAGTGCCAAACCGGCGGTTTAAATCAGAACCTGCTAAATAATTTATATCACTATTAATGCTCTTTCTTAACTCCGTCAATTTCCCATCACTCTCCGAATTTAATATAATAAATTCTTGAATTCTTAATATTATCTCAAATTTTTGTGTATCGATGGATGGCTTGTATGAGAGCAGTAGTTCAGAGAGTATTAAAAGCAAGTGTTACTGTAGATGAAAAAATAGTAGGGGAGATAGGAAAGGGTCTCCTCGTATTTATAAGCGTCGATGAGAATGATACAGAAAAAGACATTAGTTATATGGCTGATAAAATTACTGAACTTAGAATCTTCAACGATGAAGAGGGCAAATTTAATCTTTCTCTTGCCGATGTTCAAGGTGAAATACTTGTAGTCTCCCAGTTTACACTCCACGGCGATTGCCGTCGTGGTAGAAGACCTTCATTTAGTTCCGCCGCCAGACCCGAAAAAGCAATTCCGTACTACGAAAAGTTTATAGATATAGTGAAACAAAAAGGTTTTAAAGTAGCCACCGGGGTGTTCGGTGCGCACATGATAGTTTCTCTCGTAAATGATGGCCCAGTTACAATCCTAATAGATTCTCAAAAGGTATTTTGATGCGAATCGCTTTAGCAGGTTCAGGCATATTAGGTATAAACATACTAAACTCCATTTTGAGCAATACTTCCCATGAAGTTGTTGCTCTCCTCCAGAATGGTAGAAGGACAAAGAAATGGAAAAGGTTCCCTTACCTAATATTTTCGAGATTTATCGGGTCAAAAAATAATATCGTATATCACGCTTTGAAGCATAAAATACCGATAATTTGGATAGATAAAATGACCCCCAATGAACTCCACCCTCTTAAAGAACTCAATCCAGACCTAATAATTACCTCTGGCTTTGGGATAATATTCAAAAAACCATTATTAACACTCCCTCGAATAGGCTGTATAAATGTCCACTCATCACTGTTGCCAAAACACAGAGGACCAAATCCTTTTTCCGCAGTAATTTTGCAAGGTGAGAAAGAAACAGGCGTAACTTTTCACATAATGGATGAAGGTATCGATACAGGGCCTATCATTGCTCAAGAAAAGTTTGAAATATTAGATACCGACACTGCCATGACCCTCTACTGGAAAGCCTCTGAACTCGCCGGAAAAATGATACCAGAAGTTCTTTCTCGGATAGAGAAAGAAGGACTGCACGGTACCCCGCAAAATCATGAACTCGCTACCTATGACCCCAAGCCGTCCCTATCTGATGCTATAATAAGATGGAATGTTCCGGCATATCAAATAGACCGTCAAGTTAGAGCCTTGTCTCAATTTATAATGCCACGCTTTTACTTCTACGGAAAGACAGTTTTTGTTGCACGGGTTCAGGTTAAGGATAATGAAACCATTTTGCCCCCAGGGACTGTCATCCGTCCAGAATTCCCCGCTGAAATTGCAACTGCTAAAGGCTCTATTGTTCTTACATCTGCTTTTACACTGTTTCCCATACCCAGGCTCTGGCCACGAAAGGGAACATTGAAAAAAGGAGATGCATTACCTACGGAGATTAGGGATGAGCGAGATAATCATAAGAGAATATCGTGATGAAGATAAAGATGAGTGGCTTAAAGTCCACGCTATTATAATGAGTATATCACACGCCTGGAATTTTGTTATCCAAGAAAGGCCTAATTACGAAGGACATCAGAGCACACGCCTTGTTGCAGTCTGCGACGGCAAAATAGTTGGACTTACCGATGTAGAATACGAAAATTACCCTGGTGAACTATGTTGGAATAAGGACACTCCAGGCGGATATGTGCTTGAATTTGGAAGATTACCCGAATATAGCGGAATGAATATAGGGAAAATGCTAATCGATGCTACCATTGAGGATGCAAAGAAAAAAGGATTTCACAGATTGGAATACTGGTCTCAAGACAGAAAAGCACAAAGATTTTATAGAAGACTCGGTATGAAAGAAATAGGAAGATATTATAGATTTTATTTCAAACCTCCAGAAAGTATGCTAAAATCCTTTATAGAAAAAGGTATAGCCCTCGAGTGGCTATACGGTGGGTGTATGCCCGAAGATTGGCCCAATATCCAACAAGAATTTGAAATTATCCATAAACATCCCCAAGAACCACACCTTTGCGTAGGATTCGAAATCAGATTTTGATTATATGGAGATATGATATGAGACAACCAATGTTTATAAAATCCACAATAATTGTTTTCCTCTCTTGCCTCACATCAACGCTTTATCCCGAGCAACTGAATGTAGGATTTTCTATTGCTGATATTACACCCGAAGTAGGAATGGAAATTCCAGGTGGGTTTAACAAAAATATCTCCACTGGGGTTCACGACCCACTTGAAATTAATACGATTGCATTAAAGTCTGAGGACAAGGTATACATCATCTCCTCATTTGACTTACTTGCATTACCTAACGAAGTAGTTGCTGAGATTAAGAAGAGGGTAGGAGAAAAAATATCAATTCCCCCTTCCAACATAATTCTTTCAGCCACTCATACACATTGTGGTGGTCCTATTGTAGATGTTTTTATGTCTGAAAGAAATCCAAATTACGTCCAGAAAGTAATAAATTCTGCAGTTGACTCAATTACTGAAGCACTAAAAAGTATAGTCCCTACCAACATATTTGTAGATTCTCGAGATATTGAAGGTCTCGGCTACAATAGACGGTTTTACATGAAGGATGGTACTGTTCTTACTCATCCGGGGAAAATGAACCCTGATATCGTTGCTCCAGCGGGCCCTGTAGACCCACAGTTAATATCCCTTTACTTCACAGACGACCAAAATATGCCTAAATGCGCTATAGTCAATTATGCATTGCATTCTACTGTATTGGGTGGAAGAGAGTTCTCTGCAGATTATATTTATTATCTAAGAAACTTCCTGCGGGAGAAGTGGGGGAAAGAGTTTGTTTTAGTATTTCTAAATGGCGCTTGTGGCGATGTTACTCAGGTTAATAACCTTGCTCCTCCTGAGCAGAGAGAGTTTGGTGAAATGTGGGCAAAGAAAATAGGTGAAACATTAGCCTGCGAAGTATACAAAGGCTATCTTTGGCGTAAACCAGTTGAAAATCCCATCTTAAAAGGTCCCTCGGCTATTCTTAAAGTAGCCTATAGAAGCCCTGATTCGGAACATTCTTTGCCTTCTAAGGGTCTTGCCTCGAACCAAGAGAATATCTACAAGCGCGAATTTGAACTTCTTAAAAAAATTATTGCAGAGAACCCTACTATTCAAATTGAAATATCTGCCCTCCGCATAGGCAATGTTGCTATTGTTACTAATCCAACAGAAATGTTTTGCCGACTTGGCTTAGATATCAAAAAGTCATCCCCTGCTCAATATACGATTATTGCGGAATTGACAAATGGCTATACAGGTTATTGCCCTACACCTGAAGCGTTTGCAGAAGGAGGCTACGAAATCCAGTTAGCCCGCAGTAGTTGTATGGAAGAAAACTCAGCCATCAAAATAGTTTCTCTTTCTCGGAAACTCCTTGCAGAGTTGTTTTCTGAATAACTTCCCCTGTTAAGTACTTACTACTAACCTATTACAATTAGCGAAGGGTCATATTCCTCTGGTGCTTTGTAGCCCAGAAGGTTAATTAAAGTACTTGCTACATTACTTAATCCAGGATTTTTTACATTACTTAATTTAATTGAATTCTTGCCTGAAAAGTCTTTTATAATGAATGGCACAGGATTCAATGTATGTGCTACATGTGGTTCACGTTTCCCTTTTTTCTCTGTAAATAGTAAATCAGCATTCCCATGGTCAGCAGTTACTACTAATACTCCCTCTCGCTCCTTTACCGCGTTATATATCCGCCCAAGAGACAAATCTACAGCCTCAACTGCTATTCTTACCGCTTGTGCTACGCCAGTATGCCCTACCATATCACCGTTAGCAAAGTTAAGCCGTATAAACTTGTACTTACCATCGTTTATTTGTTTAAGCACCGCATCGGTTATTTCCCCAGCCTTCATCCACGGCCTTTCCTGAAATGGAACCCTATCAGAAGGAACCTCTTCAAACAATTCTAACTCTTCACATATATACCCCGACTTATTACCATTCCAGAAATATGTTACATGGCCAAACTTTTGTGTTTCGGATACTGCGTAAGAAGTAATACCTGTTGCACATAAGAATTCACTAATGGTACCTTGAATTTGAGGCGGTTCCACAAGATAATTTTTCGGTATAAACTTGTCCCCATCGTATTGCATCATACCCGCGTAAAAAACATTTGGTCTTCGTTTTCTGTCAAAATATGGAAAATCGTCTTCCTCAAATGCTCTGCTTATTTCAATTGCCCTATCACCTCTGAAATTAAAGAATACTACCGCATCGCCATCTTCAATTGTTCCCACTGGTTTCCCATTTTCCACAATTACAAACTCACCGATGAATTGGTCATTTACACTCGGGTCCTGAGCATAGTAATATTCAACTGCTTCTTTTGCCGACTTAAACTGCCTTCCTTCTCCCAATACATGGGCTTTCCAGCCCCTTTCTACTATTCGCCAATCCGCCTCATACCTATCCATTGTTACCACCATTCTTCCACCACCTGATGCTATTTTGTAATCAAGTCCCAACTCATTACACTCAGCCAATACCTTTTCCAACTGCTCAATGTAAATAAGTGCACTCCTTTCAGGTACATCTCTCCCATCTGTGAGTACATGCACCCGTACTCGTGGTACTTTCTCTTTTGCACAATGCCTTATTAACGCTATCAAATGGTCGATGTGGCTATGTACATTCCCGTCGGAAAGCAGACCGATGAAATGTAGTGTCCCTCCCTCACTTACCCGTTCCATTACTTTGAGCCACGCCTTTCCACTAAACAACCGACCAGATTCAATTGCTTCATTTACCAATTTTGCACCTTGTGAGAAAATTCGTCCTGCTCCTAAAGCATTATGACCTACCTCTGAATTGCCCATGTCTTCATCAGTTGGCAATCCTACTGCAGTTCCGTGTGCCTTCAATGTTGTAAACAAAGGTTCCTCAAATAGCATATCCAGTGTTGGAGTATACGCTAAATACACCCCATCACTCTCATCCCTCTTACCTATTCCAATCCCATCCATTATTACAAGCACTAAAGGACCAGGATACTCTACAAAATTTTCGAGTTTTTCTAAAGGTTTAACTTCCATAATTTAAATCCTCAATTTTTAAGTTTACAATAAAACACAAAACCCCATCTCTTTATTCATCGTAGAACAATATTTGAAGGGAATAATTATTATGTTACTTCCACGCCTACCTTTGCTAATGCTTTACGCAAGTCATCCGGGGTAAAGGGTTTTTGAATTAGAAGGTCTGCTCCGAGTTCCAATACTCTGCTTGCAACTTCACCTTGGTAATATCCTGTCATCGCTATAATGTGAATATGGGAAGTCTCCGGATTAGCCTTAATTCTACGCGTTACTTCAAACCCATCCAAACCAGGTAACCTTAAATCGAGGAATATTATATCAGGCCTAAAAGTAGCCACTAATTGACCTGCCTCGAAACCATCCATTGCCATCTCAATCTGAAATGGAGTTTGAGCCCTCTCTAAAAACCGTCTTATCACAGAAATTACTGACTTCTCATCATCCACCACCAGTATCTTAACTCCTGCATTTCCGAGTTCTTCTGGAATGGGCATATTATTCTCTTTCAAAAATCTCAATAAATCATCTCTTCTTATTCTCCTATGTCCACCAGGAGTCTTAAATACTCTTATTTTTCCTGACTCCGCCCACTTCCTTATCGTATCTGCTGTGACATGACAGAATTTTGCTACTTCTGAAGTACTGAAAGATTGTTTTGTTTCCATATTTCTATCCTCTCGATTACATAGAGTTTTATTTGTTTTTATTGAAATTTGAGTAAGATTATATTTAGTTTTAACGGATTTTTTCAACTTTTTAAGTTTACAAGTAAAAATATTTTTAATTGATTTTCAGAAGTGATTCTTTCATTTTTATAGAAAATTGTACTACTCTAAATCCAATACCCACCTCGTTTCATAAAGTAATAGACTCTTACAAACACATAAAATCAAACTTTAAAATCTCTCAATTAGCGCGTCAGAAAAATTTATATTACTAACTGCAATAAATACTTAGGAATCTACCTATAGGACATAGGTAACAAGTATATATAATTAATCGTCGGGCGATTTTTCATTAACCACCTCCTTTCTAACCCTCTGTTGTAGATATTCTATAGGATGATGTTATCCTGTAGGGGCGATTGGCTAATCGCCCTCTTACTCTTCCCCAGCCATTCTTATAGCGATTGGCTAATCGCCCTCTTACTCTTCCCCAGCCATTCTTATAGCGATTGGCTAATCGCCCTCTTACTCTCCCCCAGACATTC
>CAZZMK010000363.1:0-3330 GCA_964655185.1 uncultured Nitrospirales bacterium
CTCGTCGAGTGTTAAAGGGGGAGGTATCTGAGCAATTAATCTCAGATACTCATCACGATTAGAAATTGCCTCGGGTAAATATCGTGGTATAGGTATAAAATTCCCTGGAGATACTTCTACAAATAATGCCAAAGGTAACACACCATCAAAGAATACGCTTAGATTATCAACAGGTTTCCCACTGTACCTATCTGTTCTTACAAATAGCTCTACCCACACATCTCTTAGTACAAGTGGAGGTGAACCCAACTTTAAACAGCGATTTGCCCCTCCTGATGGGTCAAGAACTATCTCGATATCTCCTTCTCCCACCCACGGAGTACATACAGGTCCCTCGAAATCACCACATACTAAAGGTATCTCTATAATTCCCAAAATAGTTTCAAGCCTAAGCCTAATATTGTCAAGGTAAACAGGTATTGTACCAGGTTTCAAAATCCTTACGGAGAAGTCCGGAGTCATACCAACCTCATACTGTTGAACAAGAGGCATAACATCTATTCCGCGTGGAAACCATATTAGAGGCTGAGGGATAGCAGACAATATTTCAGTATAAAAGACCTCCCTATTCCCACTACTTATAACTATATCTAACCTGTCATCAATTCCAACCTCACCTATATCTCTCATAATATCAAAAGCCATAAAAGCAGAGACTATATCTCCAGTATTAGGTAAACCCAAATACAATGGCATAGTATTTTCTACTATCAACAAGCCTGATGGCTCTTTACCATAAGGAAAAATTGTAGGTGCAGATTCTATTTCATCAACTGCTTCTGTAATTTGTGCGAGATTAATAGCCTCCTGCCATATATGTGCGTCTAAATCCACTGTAGAAGGGGAGGCAAAGTTCTGAGTGATCTGATAAGGAACTGGCTCCCCACCCACCCCCTTAAAAACCGCAAGATGAGTAGGACTTAGAGCAAATGTATTTTCCTGAATAATACTAACATAAGAAGGGTCAAATGGGTCAGGAGGATTAATACTTTGATCCCACATAAGCCCCAATGGAGATTCAAAGTCTCCATTCTTTATTGCATCTTTCCACACGGTATTTCCTGATAACACAACATCTATTGGTAATCCAGAAGCAGGACCACCTGCGCCCGCAGTTCCGATAATAGATATTTCTCTGTTTACAATTACAGGCTTACTGGTTGTAAAAACCGTCGGTTTAGAAACCTCTGCAGGAAGCAAAAAGATATTTTCATCAGGAGTGCTTTCTATCACTTGGGAAACATCTTCTGTAGGTGCTATTATTCTATCAGCAAGCGCAATACTCTCAATATTGAGATGCAATACAAAGATACACAAGATAATTAATAAATACTTTGTTTTTTTCGAAAAAAATCCAATTGTCATAACCTTAATCCTCCTCAAATCTTGCCACAGGTACACTTCTATCGTAAACTATTCTGCCCTTTGCTTCTGATTGTACCGTAAATTCCTCATTAGTCCTGTAACTGATGTAGCCATCTTTATTGGCATCCATTCCCCTACCAATCTGCACCAATGCAATCACCTCAAACACATCACTTCTCAACGATATATGGTCAGCAATAAACTCATATCTCTTCAAAACATCCTCCACTCTTAACGGGTAATTATTTTGAACACTCAACGGCACAAGATACTTTGCAATATCTGTATTTGAGAGGTCAACCAATGTAGCGTAATACCTACCATCTACTTTCTCAACTCTATTACTCGCTAACAAATAACTCAAATGTAATGTCGATAAAGATATATCAACATCATTATTTGAATAGGAATAGCCAGGAGTAGGAACAGGATTAATCCCATAAGGTGGGTTATTAAAATCAGTATTCTTAGAAAGAATTGCATCCGGATAATAAAATCCAGGTAGCGTCATTGGGGACGAATGTACTCGAGTTGTAGTGCCATCTGCATAGATATATGGCTCAAAAGTATTTACATTTATCTTGTGGTGGGACTTATTGGAAGGAGCGAGTACTATGTGGGTAAGATAGCAGACTTCATCCCCTACATTTCTTACCCTGAGCGCTATAAATTTTTGTGTTACTCTAACCATTTTGGGCAGACCAACGGCTGCGGCTTGCTGCCCATATATAATTATACCATTTCTATCAGGAGTATACACAGCAACATCTTCTTGGTAACCTCCAACCTCAGTCCTAAACCAATCATCCGGATGAGTTAACCCAGTGGGCACATTACTTCCCTTCGGCTTTAATCCTCTTACCTGAACAGGGTCAGTTATCACTTCCAAAGCCAATTTTACTTGAGTAGGCTCATAACCTTCATCACTAAGCCATTCTCTACCAAATTGAGAGAATAATTCATATTGTGGTGGAACCGCACCACTATGAAGTTGTTCATCATACATTCTCAATCTATTAATCTGATGCTTATTTACCACACAAATATATACCGCATAATCACCATTTTCCACTCCATCATCTGCATCCCATATAAACACTGCCTCCGGCCTATTTTGCTCTGGATAACCAGATGGGTAATAACTTACATATGCAAATATCCGCTTCTGCAATTGCCACTTATTAAATATATCTGCCATCGAAAGCCCCGCTCTACCAAATGCTCCATTCCTAAATAACCAGTTCCCTGTGGGAGAAGCGTTAAACAACATCGGTAAATCCGCATATTGTATCACCACTCCTGGATTATACCCATCCGCAAACCGTGGGTACGTATAACTCTCAGAATTAGTTCCATCGTTCAATGCAAAAAGAAACATTGGCACCCACGCTTGAGGATAATTATTGTTTCCTATATCAAAGTTTAATAGGGCTACAAAATTTACCCCCGATGGAAATACATCCGTTTCATTTGGATTAGGCCTAATAGGAACAAAATCCGCAGTTCCTACTGTCAATACCTTCGAACGACTCACTAACAAATTAGAAGTATCTTTTATCGCCTTACTAAACTCATCCTTACCTTGATACTGGGAAACCAAAATTTTCCCTCCTGTCCACACCTGTCTCCAAAAAGAGCCCCCCGCAGGTAGGTAAAAAGCAATATTCTGCCTACTTAAATCAAACAAATATTTTCCCTCTATAGGAAAATCCATCTTTGGATACGACATCAAATACTCTACCTGAACCGGCACCTTAATCTTCCCAATTGAGCCAGTATAAAGAATCCCTAAATTAGCCCTACTCTCTATCTCCCAATAAGGATAATACAAAGTCAATTCTCTACGATTTATTAATACCTTATCCGCTAACGAATTCTGAGGCTCTGAGAACTCTTTACTAACTAAGGCAAGCACAGTATAACTCATCCCTAAAGGTGTCCCACAATAAAAGCTTTTAACAAAAT
>CAZZMK010000364.1:0-9721 GCA_964655185.1 uncultured Nitrospirales bacterium
TTTCGCGCACGATTTGGTATACCCGTCTCGGACGATGAGATAGCATTTGCTCCTTTTTGTAAACCACCTGATGACCATCCTGCAATTAAGTATTTGCACGAAAGGCGAAAACAATTAGGTGGCTATCTACCCAGAAGAGAAATTACCGTTTCATCCCTTGAACCACCCGAAGAGGAAATATTTGAAGAATTTTACCAAGGTACACCCCGTCCTGTATCTACTACAATGGCTTTCGTAACAATCCTAAGAAAACTTCTACAACATCCAGAAATTGGGAAGTTAATCGTCCCTATAGTTCCTGACGAAGCCAGAACATTTGGGATGGAGGGATTATTTAGACAAGTAGGTATATACTCATCACAGGGGCAAAAATATGTACCTGTAGATTCAGAATCTGTTTTGTACTATAAAGAAGCGAAGGACGGTCAAATCCTTGAAGAAGGTATCACAGAAGCAGGGGCAATGTGCTCATTTATATCCGCTGGTACTGCATATGCAAATTTTGGAATCAATACCATCCCATTTTTCATCTTCTATTCGATGTTTGGCTTCCAAAGGATTGGCGATTTAATTTGGGCTGCGGGTGATATTCAAGCAAAAGGATTTCTGATTGGTGGAACATCCGGCAGAACTACGCTTGCTGGCGAGGGATTACAACATCAGGACGGACATAGCCATCTATTTGCAATGGCAGTGCCCTGTATTCGAGCCTATGACCCTGCTTACGCCTATGAACTGGCTGTTATAATCCAAGAGGGTATAGAAAGGATGTATAAGAAACAAGAACCTGTTTTCTATTACATTACCGTAGGAAATGAAAACTACAAAATGCCACCCTTGCCAAACAAAAAAGTAAAGGAAGGTATCATCAGAGGAATTTATTTGTTCAAAGGAGGCTCAATCGCCAACAAAAAAACAAAGGTGAACTTATTAGGTAGTGGAGCATTGCTGAATGAGGCACTAAAAGCGCAAGGACTTCTTGAGTCCGAGTTCGGAATTCCAACTTCTGTATTTAGCGTAACCAGTTATAAACTTCTCAGAGAAGACGCACTAAGGATAGAAAGGTTAAATCGCCTCTCTGCTGGGAGCAAAGGAAAAACACCATTTGTAACCAACACCTTGAATAACGGTGCAAAAGTCACAGTTGCTGTGAGTGACTATGTCAAACTCGTTCCAGATAGCATAGCAAGGTGGGTACCCCAAAGGTATATTCCATTAGGAACTGATGGCTTTGGCAGGTCAGACACACGAGAAGTACTCAGAGACTATTTTGAGGTGGACTACAGACACATTGCTATCACCGCATTATACGGGCTCTATCTCGAAAATGAGTGCAAGCCAGAAATTGTCAAAAAAGCCATTAAAGACTTAGATATATCAACATCCAAACCATATCCCATGGATATTTAAATTGCAACTTAAATCTCAACAAAAAAGGGTATCTTATGATTAAAGAATTTAGACTACCTTCATTAGGGGAAAATGTCAAAGAAGCAACTATAAGTAAAATCACAGTAAAAATTGGAGACATAGTTAAAAAAGGGCAAACAATTATAGAAATCGAAACAGATAAAGCAGTGGCAGAAATACCTATTTCTCTTGATGGAAAAGTAGTAGAAATAAATATCAAAGAAGGGCAAAAAGTTAAACCAGGAGACCTCATACTAAAAATAGAAGAAATTGGCTCTCAAGAAACCGCATTAAAGCCCGAAGTCTCTCCACAAGTAGAAGATGCCCGACATCCAAAACTTGGTACACAAGTTTCAATCCCACCCCTCCAGAATTTAGAAAAAAACACCGAAATAAAACAGCAAGTTTCCACCTCCATAACTCCTACAACTCCCCTGAGTACCCGTAAACCGGGCGCCCCTATTCTTGCCTCACCATCGGTTAGGAGATTAGCAAGAGAACTCGGAATCGCTTTAGAAGATGTTCCAACTGCCGACCCTTCAGGTAGGGTCACCATCGAAGATATCCTAAATTATCAAAAACTATTATCGGAGGAGAAAACTGCATCACCTTCTGCTGTTCTTACTCAAGACTCCGCTACAGATATACAACCTGAAAAAATCTCCTCAGAAAGAGATTCCTTTGGACCTATTATCACAGAGCCCATGAGTACCATCCGCAAAAAAACAGCAGAACAGATGGATATAAGTTGGAGAGTTCCACAAGTTACACATTTTGACAAAGCAAATATAACCCAACTTGAAGAATTAAGAAACCAACTTTCTGAAAAATATAAGCCTCAAGGCATTAGAATCAGTATTCTTTCTTTCTTAATTAAAGTATCGGCAGAAGCGTTAAAAAGATTTCCCAAATTTAACGCTTCTATAGAGCCAGAAAAAGAGATTATCATTTACAAAAAATACTACAACATCGGCATTGCGGTAGATACAGAATATGGACTACTTGTTCCGGTCGTGAGAAATGTGGATAAAAAGAGCATTGTTGAAATTTCAAAAGAAATCCAACAGTTGGCAGAACGGGCGAGAAGCAGAAAATTAACGATAGAAGAATTTCAAGGTGGAACATTTACGATTAGCAACTTAGGAGGAGTAGGTGGAATAGGATTTACTCCTATAGTAAATCATCCACAAATAGCAATTTTAGGCGTATCAAAATCAAGTATGGAACCCGTGTATAAAAATGGCAGTTTTATTCCTCAACTTATGTTACCTTTAAGCCTATCTTATGACCACAGACTAATTGATGGGGCTGAAACAGCAAGGTTTTTAAGATGGATTTGTAAGGCTTTAGAGAATCCTTGGTCAATGTTTATCGAATAAACACTTACCACCAACCTATAAAATAGGAGAATACAAATGCCAGATGTAGTAAAAACTCAAGTCGCAGTAATAGGTGCAGGACCGGGAGGCTATTCTGCAGGGTTTACTTGCGCAGATTTGGGGCTTGACACTGTAATAATAGACCCAGAAGCAAACCCCGGAGGAACTTGCTTATACAGAGGCTGTATACCAACAAAAACACTACTACATATCGCCCATACAATTCAGAATGCCAAAGATGCTGAAATTTTCGGAGTCTATTTTCCTGAGCCTAAAATTGATTTCGGCAAACTGCGAAATAGCGTACAGGAAGTTGTGAACTATCTTACAAGCGGATTGGGAAGGCTTAGCCAATTAAGAGGAGTTCGATATATCCAAGGAAGAGCGAGTTTCCTCGATTCAAACACCCTTGAGATTTTCCTAAACGACGGAAGAGAACTTAAAGTGCTTACTGAAAAAACAATTATAGCAGTAGGTTCAAGACCCGCACTATTCGGAACTCCTATAGATTCTCCAGACATAATTAATTCAAATAAAGCAGTACTTTTAGAAGAAGTACCAAAAAATATGCTTATCATCGGCGGTGGATACATCGGATTGGAATTAGGTAGCGTTTATGCAACATTAGGTAGTGAAGTAACTCTTGTAGAAGTAACCTCTGGACTATTACCAGGTGTTGATAGAGACCTTGTAAATCCACTTGAAGCAAAACTCTCAAAGATATTTCACAAAATACATATAAACACCGAAGTAAAACAATTAAAGCCGAGAAAAAATGGTATTTTAGTGGAGATGGAAGGACCAGATGTCAAGAAGAAATCCCAAACTTTTGAGAAAGTTCTCGTATCTGTTGGTAGAAAACCTAACAGTAGTGGGTTAGGCATAAAAAATACTAAAGTAGAATTAGACGATAAAGGCTTTATTAAAGTAGATGAGCAACGAAGAACCACAGACCCCGCTATTTTCGCTATAGGCGATGTCGCCGGCGGTCCTATGCTCGCACACAAGGCAACTCATGAAGGACGAGTATGTGCAGAAGTTATCGCGGGGAGAAATGTGGCTTTTGAGCCTCAAGCAATTCCCGCAGTCGTCTTCACCGACCCAGAAATAGCCTGGTGCGGAATAACTGAAGAACAGGCGAAGGTTAAAAATATCCCTTACGAGGTTGCAAAATTTCCGTGGCAAGCATCAGGCAGAGCAAAAACTATATTCCGTGATGAAGGATTGACTAAAATGATAATTCATAAAGAAACTAAACAAATTCTCGGCGTTGGTATCGTAGGGATTAATGCAGGCGAACTAATAGGGGAAGCAACATTAGCAATTGAGATGGGGGCTACCCCTGATGATATAGACCTTACAATACATTCTCACCCTACCCTAAGCGAAACTATAATGGAGTGTGCAGGTGTATACCTCGGAAGAAGTGTGCACTACTACAGGAAAAAATGAATATCACATAATTACTATTTACTACCTCAGAGTTGACTAACGACAAAGTTCCGACAAAGATATTTCTGTGGATACATCTTGTGCTCTTCGAATACCTAATGTTAATACAGAGAATACAAAATCCTCTTCTGTTCCAACTTTTTTAATCCCTTTTTTTACATCCTTATCTATACCGCCATCATCTTCTCTATCCATTCCTATACTATATATCCTATACGAAAAATCATCTCCTTTAACATATTTTATAGTCTCTCCATCTTTCCAGGGGTCTTTAGGTACTACAGACAGATATTCAGGAACAAGTTCATTTAAATCCTCTGGAAGTCTTCCCTTATTTATACGGAATCTCTCTATAGCAATTGCTGTCTTTGCAAGGTTAATGAAAACATAGTGCCGTAACTCCGCATCTACAGCACGGGACAATCCAGGAAAAACAATACGAAGCATAGGATAAAACCAATAGGGAGGCGTAGAAGCAAACAAAGAATTATCACTCTTCTCAAACACACGGTTAATATACATGTCTAAAAACACTTTAGTAGGAATATCGAACCTTTCCGCCTGTGAACTCTCTTTCAAAATGTTTCCCAAAGTTGTGTACATATTCACACCCACCATTTGTTCTACATCACTCGTATAATAAATTTTTATCACGGGGAACCAGATATTAAGAATCTGCATTTGCCAAGAATATCCTTTTCCCGCACCTGAATAATTATTCTCAAGCAACATCCAATCCCCGTGAGACATAGATGAATAAGACAAAAAAGTCAGTAGTTCTGTATGTAGAGCAGGACCAAATATGGACCTTTTCTCTAAAGGAATAGAGAAACTATCAATAACTTCACCCAATCTCAAAAGGACATCGTTAGGTAATTCCTGATGGTTAATTATCCATTCCACACACTTATAAACAGTTCCGAAAAGAGCGATACGCACTAACTGAGAAATATATACCGGTTCATTTTCAAGAGAGTTATATATAGAGGCGCATGCTCGCAATGCTCTTAACATCCCTTCATAATCACCGTCAATAGCATTGATTATCGACTTCAAGCCCAATACTCGGACGAAACTCCTTAAATTTGCAAGGTGAGGAAGTTCTACAGAAAACCCACGAGTCAAATCTATAGGGTAACTACCCCCCTCCAGTTTGCTATCCGCAATCTTTTCTAATTCCTCTATGAGTTCCTTATCTACATTCTCAATTAGTCCTTTACAACCAGTATATACAATATGTGGAATAGGCTTAGTAGTGTCATTCTCACTGTAATAATTGGTCAAAACTCTTTTAAGACAACTTTTATCTTCATACGACATCGATTCTGTGGAAACATTTTCACAAAATCTCTCAATGTACTCTGTTTCTTCTTTCATAACCATTTTATACACCGGGATAAGGTCAAAATATCTTTTACACAGAGTATCATTTTGTGATACGGAATGATATTTATCGTTTACCTCTTTTAGTGACAGTGGTAAAGAATTCTTTTTTAGATAAGCCACGACCCTCTCATTAATCCCTGTATCCAGATTCGATATAGCCACCAAAATTGCAAATACTAAAGGCACCAAATATCCAACTGATAAATACGATATGTTCTCTTCTCCAACTTCTCCACCTGCACAAGAAAAATTACGGTTCTTTAGATAATTTCTCCATTGGAATCCGTACGCCAACAAAACCATCCTTGCCCACGCAGTAGTAAAAATTGCTGAGATAAACAAATATGTTCCAATAAGCAGAATTGAGGATACTCCACCCCACATATACCACGCAGTTGTAAAAACAAAGATAGCAAGAAAGATTAAGATGAGAAAAACTATCTCTCTCCTACGTAACACATTACTGTGAGAAGCAATATACAAATATGCAATAAACAGTGCAATATAATAAATATAGATTAACAGAAAAACCACCGATACCATAGATACAGGAAGCCAATTTCTAATATTGAACAACTGGTACAATACAGAACTTGAGTTTCCTATTATTCCCCCAATTGAGCCCCAATAACTTGGTAACGACAAATAGCAAAGAACTAACAAAGCCAATACCAAAAGACCCGGTGGGTTAAACATTATTAACCATACAATCAACCCAATTAATGTCGTAAGTCCCAAAGTAGAAATCAGCAACGGGAAGAAAAACGCCCCCAAATCGGGAAATGGAACTTGAAAATTGACCCCTGTCATACCTTCAAAAAATGGAGGAATTAAAACATGCATCTTAAATAACCAACACAAATAAGCAAATTCTATCATCCAAATAACCAGAAGCGTGATAATTAAGTTAATATTTCCTGCTAACCAGTGGATATATATCCGCTCTTTCCGAGTAATAGGAACATAACTTAACTGGAAAACTCCCGACCTAAAATCCCTCTTCATTTTACGGGTAACTTTCAAGTGCCACACCACCCCTGAAAGCACAAGGGCTATGTATGGAAATGCCATCACTGAAATAGTAGGCGAGAATGAATAACGATATGGAGCCGAACCCATAAGATTTAAAGTAAAAATAACCAACACATAGATAACATTAAGCAAAATGAAGAAAATAAGAGTCCAAACAGGAATAATTAAACTGTTATTTCCAATCTCAAACCAGAGTTGGGCTGTTTTACTACTTGAAAATCTATCCATAATCATTCCTGGAAATAATCTATTCCAAACACTCGACAACTTCAATGAAAAAGCGGATATAGAATAACCTCCTCCCCCAATTCGCAATCTTGAAACAACCTCTACACTTAAAAACCAGATGAAAGCAACATATAAAACCAAAACCCCCAAAATCAGAATACACTGCCCAGCGGAGAGAGACACCTCATTAGTAGTAGTTAAGCCTAAATAAGGGTAATACCCAAAAAAGATTGAAAGTAATTTACTAATCAGAATAGCCTTCCCACCAATAGAAAAAACTAATATACCAAGAAAAATAATTGCTACAATTGCCACTACTGCAAAAGGCGACAAAACAAATAGCCAACAGGCAAATTGAAGAGTTATATACGCAATCGTATTTATTAATGTGGGAAATACTAAAGGTACATAGAACTGAAATTCCAAAGGGAAAAGCCGACGAAATATCTCAATATAAAGATAATTCCCGTAATCCCCCACAAAAAACGACAATATAAGACCAACTATAATCCTCGAGAAAATGGTAAATAGGATTAACAAAACAGTTCGCACAACAAGCGAGATACTCACAATCATGGAAGTATCCACAGGTAAAGATAATATCCTTCGAGGGATATTTATATGCATTTCTCCTGAATTGGTTACCTGCAATAGGAGAAGCACACTAACCATATAAGCCACTAAATAACAAAAAATATCTACCTCTCGCCAATCTACTGGAGGTTTGGTAAAAAACACCCCTGCGGAAAAAGCAATCAACACACATACCCCCAACATTACCGCAACAATTCTACCCCCTACATATAGTTCCTCCCACAGTAATGCTCTCCAGGAAGAGTCGAGTTTCATAAAACAACCTCCTTTCTATTTTGTTTTACATAAGCAACAAAAATCTCTTCTAATGAAGGTGGCTGGATACCTACTATTTCACCACCTATCTGCTGTATCCTTTCTTTTCCCTCATCTTCTCCTCCTTCGAACAACACTTCATATGCATGTCCTAACTGATACACCCACAGAACCCCGGGAATATTGCTAAAGTCAATGGTTTCTACAGACTTCTGCACTACCAATATATGAAATCTATCTCGAATATCATCCAGAGTACCCCTCAAAACGACACGACCTTGGTGAATCATGCATATATCATCTGCTATTCGTTCTACTTCATCCAGCAGATGTGAGGAAAACAACACAGTCCTTCCTTCTTCCGCCACCGAGCGAACCACTGCTGACAAAATATCCATTCGCGCTACTGGGTCTAATCCAGATGAGGGCTCATCTAATAAAAGCAAATCCGGACGATGTGCAATAGCCCCTAAAAGACCTGCCCTTGCTAACTCCCCACGGGATAACTCTCCTATTTTGCGCTTCGGGTCCAATTCAAATTGCTTCAATAACTGATTTGCATACTCCATATCCCAACTCGGATAAAATGCAGATATATATCTAATAAACTGGTCTATTCTCATCCAGCGAGGTAAATCTCGAGTTTCTGAGAGATAACCTATCCTGCTCAACACCTCTTTTGGGTACTTTATAGGGTCAAGTCCAAACACCGAAACATTACCCTGCTCTGGTTTGTATGCTCCCAATATGTGATTTATCAAAGTGGTTTTTCCTGCTCCGTTCTCTCCAACTAAACCCAGAACTCTTCCCTTAATAACTTCAAGAGAGACTTTGTCAAGAGCCTGCTTCCCGCCGAAAGTCTTACTCAAATTATTAATCTTCACTACAACTGAATCTTTTATATCTTGTATCTTACTCATAATACTATCCTTTCTTAGTTGAGGTTCAGTTCTTTAGCCCGTGCTTTAATAAGTTCCAATAATTGGTCCAATGAAAACCGAAGGTGTATTGTTGCTACAAGCAATGAATCTATATGCTCAGAAAGAATTCTGTATCGTTCTTCGTCCGAAAACACTATTCGAGACGGAGCAACATAGGTCCCTGCACCAGTTCGCGTGTAAATAAGACCTTCTGTTTCAAGTTCACGATATGCCTTTGCCACAGTGCTTGGATTAATTAAAAGTTGTTGTGCTAAAGCACGCACGGTGGGTAATTCATCACCTTCTTTCAGCATACCAGTTGCAATGAGGTACTTGAACTGTCGCACAATCTGCATATAGATTGGCGTTCTATCTTGGGTGTTGATGCGTATCATATTTTTTGCCCTTTTGTATCATTGTTTTACTAATACCATACAAATTGTTTGATTGTTCTACAAATATAATACAATTTAAAATCAGTTTTGTCAAATCTTTTTTGAAAAATTTTCTAAATTTGACAATAATTGAGTTTCTAACTAATTGATTACAAATAAGATAAAAAATTATTTGTTTGGCTAATTTTAGGTAAAATTTTTGCTTAAAATGAGAATGTGGATTATATTCAAGCGTTAACTAACCGATATTAACTATAATCAAAAAATTGAGTGGACTCATTGCGAGTCCACTCTTTCATGGTAGGAATCTGTGGGAAGAGGAGGGGAAGGGATAGAATTTATTGGAGTGTCAGCGGATTTTCAAGCAACTCTAAAACATGTTGATAATCCATAATAACTGCCAAATCACGGGGTGTAAGGTCATCTACTTCTTGAGCGTGTATCCACGGGTCTGCACCGTATGCAAGCAAAATCTCCGCTATCTTGGCATAGCCAAGTAAACAAGCCCAATGTAGCGGAGTCATTCCGGTATAACTTTGAGCATTAACATCAGAAACAGGTGCAAGTATTTCTACAATTTCCGTCAGGTTTTTTCTCACTGCAATATGAAGAGGCGTTTCTCCGAGCGAATTTTTCTCATTTGCATCAACTCCCAAATTTACCAGAGTTC
>CAZZMK010000365.1:0-2573 GCA_964655185.1 uncultured Nitrospirales bacterium
TGATTAATGGCAGTGTAAAAAAAGTGGGGTGTAAATTAGAAAGTGGAAGTAAAAATCAAATTCTTCCTAAGGGGATATTAAGGATAGAAGGGGAGAACGAAGATATTATGTTATGCTACCCTATTTCTCCCGTGCCAGTAAGTATCACTTCGAGTATTAATGAAGGTTCTATTTTAGAGTTTGCAATTCCTGATTCTGCTCAAGAACGAATATACGGCTTTATCTTTTTTCTCAGCCCATTAACGCAACCTAAAATCTCTTATACACCATCAGATTTCGGATTAAATCATGGATTAAGTGTTAGTTTTGATACACCTTATCGTCCATCCTCAATGTATAATCTTTTTATCCCAGAGGGTGAAGGTAGTGTATGCTCATTTAATGAAGGTGAATTTTTAGTTTGGGGAGGTTTCATATATCAATCTGGAGAATTCAATCGATATAATAAGCTTGCCCTGTTCAATGTTTATTCATTTGCATACAAAAAACATCCTATAGAATGGGAATTAATTTTTGATAGTCCTTTTACAGGCTCAATTAAGTTTAGTGGAGGATTAGCCAACATCGGGTCTGCAATATTAAATGGAACTGTTGAAGATAAATTAAGATATGCACCCGTTAGGTGTAATATAAAAAGAGGAAATTATTACAGTAAGAAAATAGTTGTAGATGTGCCTTTGCAACAGGACTACCGTTTATTATCAGCGGGAATGACTAATTTAAGAGAAGAACTAAGCAAGTAATTTTGTATTCTTTATGATGCCCACCACTTAATTACTACGAACCCTCCTATTAGAAGTATTGTAAAGGCTATCACACACCATTCGAACCATTTGTCTATGAATTCTCTAATGCGCTTACCAAATAGAAATATTAATACTCCTACTAAGAAGAATCTTGCGGACCTCCCTATCGTTGAAGCAATGACGAATATTGGAAAGTTTATTGAACATACACCGGCTGCGATAGTAATAACTTTATATGGAATAGGCGTAAATGCTGCTACAAAAACTATCCAAAAATTATAAGTTTCATATAGATTTTTTACATGTTCAAAGTTTTCCTTTGTAAACCCAGGAACATAGTTAAAAAAGAAATCTTGTACTACTAACCATACCGAATAACCTATTAAGTATCCACCTATTCCGCCTAAAATAGAACCGATGCTACAAATTAAAGCAAACCAGAGCGATTTTTTAGGGTCTCCAATACATAATGCTATTAACAAAACGTCTGGAGGTATTGGAAAAAAACTTGATTCCGCTATAGCAAGTAAAAATAGTGCGAGGGTACCATAAGGCGATTCCGCCCAACTCAGTACCCACTCATAAAGCCTTTTTAATAATTTCATCACACAGCCCTTTAGATTCTAAAGGTGTTATTGCTACAGTTCTATTCTCGGGTCAGTAAATGCAGAAAATACTTCATAGTTGGTTAAATCTCTTTTCAAGGGCGTAATGCTAATCATATTTTGCTCAATTGCCTCAAAATCTGTCCCTGACTCGGGGTAATGAGTAGGCTGAGGTCCTCCAATCCAGTAATATACCTCGCCTCTTGGGTCCTCTCGTTTAATAATCTCGTCTTGATAGTTTCTCCTCCCCATTTTTGTAATAGCAGTTCCTTTTATTTCTGAGTATGGGAGGTCGGGCACATTTACATTTAACATAGTATCTTTAGGCAATCCGTATTTTAGTATATATCTTGCTAACTTTACTGCAAATATCCCAGCAGATTCGTAATGTTGTGGTTCAGGAGATACGATTGAAATCGAAAACGAAGGTATCCCGAGAAGCATACCTTCGAATGCCCCTGCTACGGTCCCAGAATAAGTAACATCGTCACCTAAGTTGGCTCCTGCGTTTATGCCTGAAATTACTATAGCAGGTCTCTTCCCAATAAGTTGTCTTACTGCAAGCATAACACAATCAGTAGGTGTACCATCTACCATATACCAGTTTTCTTTATCCTGATACTTCTTTACTCTTAATGGCTTTTTCAAAGAAACCGAATGTCCTACAGCACTCTGTTCTCTATCTGGTGCAAAAATATATACTTCCGCAATACTTTCCATAAACTCTGCAAGGATGGAAAGTCCTTTGGCGTGTATGCCATCATCATTAGTTAATAAAATCGGTGGTTTAGGCATAAATAATACCCTCTTTCATAGGTTATTTTAATGTTATCCAAATGGAAGGAGATGATGAAGCCAATTAAACTATAAAATAATTGTGAATATTCTACCTTATCCGAAAAGAAGGTTTCAAATTTTCGTATAAAAATGAAAAAGATAATTTTATGCTTTTAATATTATAAAAATTTATTCTTGCAAATTTTTAGCATTTTTAATATTTAGTTTGGCGTATTTGAAGTTTCATATTAGTGTTTCTAAAAAGGACAAATAATTTACAGCCAATCTTTATCTCATTGTAGAAATCCTTATTCGAAAAATCAATAAAATCAATACTATATATAGAAAAATATTTCTAAAAATTTAGCAAAACTAAATTCAAGTAATAAAAAGAGTAGATGTTGTTTTATAAATATTTGCTAAAAAAAATCTTATATATTTCCTA
>CAZZMK010000366.1:0-17011 GCA_964655185.1 uncultured Nitrospirales bacterium
ATATGGAGAAGTAGAATCTGACGATACTCCTGATTTGGATTTTGTAATTGTGTTACCGGTCACTGCAGGGGCGGTTGAGCCTATGGATGACCCAAATCATTTTAGGGATGTGGGGTCATTGTTTAAGATGGATAGTGATAAGGGAAGAGACACTTCTGGGAGAAAGAGTAGATAAAATGAGAGATTTTGTCACAAATATAAGTTTAGTAGAAAGAGTTATTTTGAATAGGAAAGGAGTGGCCCTGATTTTATCACTTGTGTTTATTGCATTGTTGTCAGTAATAGTGGTGGAATTTTTATATGAGTCGGAAGTGGAAGCGTCGTTGGCATCTGTGTATGAGGGTGAACTTGAGGCCTACCTTGCTGCCAAGTCGGGTATTGCAAAAGGCATAGCGTTTTTAGCAGAAGATTTATTGAATACGTTGAATAGTGGTGCGCCGAATGTAGATAGTGATTTTGATTTACTTCAGTTTAATATGGGTGCTTCTATGGAGATGATAAATAAAGCGATTATGCATGTTACAATATCGGACGAGTACGGGAAGATAAATTTGAATGCTTTGCTAATGCCTCAGTCAGGTGGGGAACCACGGGAAAGGATGCAATTGGTAAATGCGCTTAAGGAGTTTTTTACTCTAAGGGATACTGGAGAAGGAGCGCGACCGGAGGATATAGTAGATGCCATACTTGATTGGTTGGATTACAATGATGGTGATTCTCAGAGGCCGGGAGGGGCTGAAAATGATTACTATATGAGTTTAGAGAATCCTTATCCGTGTAAGAATGGTCCGATGGATTCTATTGAAGAGTTATTGTTAATAAAAGGGATTACTCCCAAGGTATATTTTGGTGATCCTGAAAAGAATCAATTGCCACTTTCTGAGTATCTTACAGTACACGGAGATTGGTTAGGAAGGGTAAATATAAACTCTGCTCAGCCTGAAGTCATCTCAGCGATAATAGCAGGGTATACAAATAATCCTGCGGATATTGGGATAGGACAGAGGATTTATGATGATGCGCATACACAACCTTTTACTGACTTGGCTCAGTTGGATGCTTATGGGATAGTTCCTAAGACTCCTGCACCTACTCAAAATATTAAGCCTCCTCGTGGGAAAGAACCTGTTTTTAGTCAAAGCCCTTCTCAAACGCGAAATGTTCAAGCGAGGTTAGCGTCTTCAAGGATGTTTACTTTGCAGAGCAATGTATTTAGAATATGTGGAGATGGATTATATAAGGATAGAATGGTTAGAATAGAGGCGTATGTTTTTAGAAATCCATATGCAGTAGATAGCGAAATAAACTCTGGAAATACTCAGTTAAATTCGGGTGGTAGAATTTCTGGGACGATTTCATCCGGGCAACGAGGAAGTATGTCTAAGCCCCAGGGAGGAATACCTGGACAAATAGGTGGAATAAGAGGTGAACTTCCTCCTGAGCCGTTTAGAATATTGGACTGGAAGGTGATTAGGTAATTGAAGTTGGAATATAGAAGGATGTAAATTCGATGGGATTGTTTGGAAAAGAAATAGTAGGTGTTCTCAATATTGGTAATGAAGAAGTAAATATAGTTACTGTGGGGATTAAAAAGGGGAAGTTTGAAATATTACAGTATCTTAGGACACAGGTTTCTACTGAACCATTATATACGGAGGAGGGTGAGACTGTTTCGCCTGAAGAAACTAAACGAGAGAGGATAGCGGAAGCACTTGATACAATCTTTCGTAAAATGAAGTATAAGCCTTCTTTTTTTGTGCTTTCTGTACCGTCGGAATATAGCATTATCCGAACTATTTCGATACCTTTTAGAGGTGCTAAAAAGGTTAATTCAGTATTGAAGTTTGAATTAGAGCCCCATATCCCTTTCCCGATTGAAGAATTGAAATTAGACTACTTTGTTGCTTACGAGGGCAAGAAAGAAACGGATATACTTGTACTTGGTATACGGGATATACATATTTCAGATAACCTATCGATATTGGAGGAGTTCTCTATAAAGCCTGAGTGTGCAATTGTGGATTCTCTCGGATTAGCATATCTTTGGAGTAAAACGGGTAAAGATGAGCAGAAGTTGAGGGCGGGATTAGTAATAGACAAGGATTTCTCTTTATTCGTAGTTGCAAAAAAATCGAACTTTGTTTTTTTGAGGCACCTTTTCTTAGGTAGAGATGAATTTCATAAAAATCCTGAGGTTTTTTCGAGAGAGATTCAAAATAGTATAAGGGCCTTTTTGGCGAAGTGGAAGGAAGAAGATAAGATTGAGGAGATAGACTTGTGGGGAGTTACGCTTTCTGATGGTGAACTTGAAGTTTTTTCTAAAATGGTAAGACTAAAGATAAATCAGGTTGACTTTTCGAATCTTATTGTTAATAAGTGTAGAGGGTTGAGTGAGGACGAAGTTGTAAGTATGTATAAGTATATTGGTATTGCGGGTTTGGCTACTGACCCGAAGATATCTTTTAATTTACTCAAGGAAAATCAGAGTTTATCTGATTATCTACCGGTTATTTCGAAGCATTTTATTTTTACTAATTGTTTAATTCTTACTGGATTGGTCATATCTGCTTTTTTGTTCCGTCAGATTGCACTTGCTAATCTTGTTCAAGCAAAGTTATTTGAGGCGGAGGTGGAGAATATCACACAGGAAATGGAGCGTATAAGTGCAGAAAAGGGTTTAGATGAAAATGTTGATTTGAATGTGTTCTTTACACCACCGTTAGTGGATATTCTTGCAAAAATTGGAGAAATATTTACCAGTGATAAGGTAGATATTGGTGAGATAAGGGTCGGGGCTCCTGATAACCAAGGTTGGTGGATAAGGATACAGGGTAAGACTCGGGATTCATCTTTTATAAATACTGCTATTTCTAAGTTGAGAGGGGTGGAATATTTTGATGTAGTAGATGAACCTGAACTTAGTGCTCAGGGTGACTTAACAAGTTTTGCTATAAAAATTCAAAGGAGAGGTGAACCTTCTAAAAATGAAGTTGAGGAAGATAAAGTTGCTATGTCTAAAACTGAAGAGGGTAAGGGAGAATAAGTAGTTATGAGATGGACAATAGCAGATAGAATTTACATTTTTATAATGATTGTAAGTTTGATTGCGGTAGTAGCAATGGGTATATATCTTCATAGAGGACCTTATAGGGATTTTTTGAATTCAAAAAGGCAACTTGCTGACGCACATAGAGAACTGGAGATGGCAAAGAAGACGAAGGAAGAGCAAGAAGCGAGTTTGAGGACTCAAGAAAAACTTATGGAATATGTTAGTAAAAGGCCGAGTGATTTTGACTTGTTTTCTTACATTAATAGGCTGTTAAAAGAGTACCAACTTTCTGAAAAGGCTAAGTTAGATAATTATAGGGCGAGGTCTGCGAGTCCTCGTCAGCCGATGGTCCAAGTGAGGCTCGAAGGAGTATCGTTAAGGAGGTTTGTGGAATTCTTGAAAAAGATTTATACTGATTCATATTTGGTAGCCGTTTATAAAGTAGATAAACTTAGACCTAATCAGAGTGGAAAAGGAATAGACTGTGATATAACATTTGTAACTTTGAAATAGGAGGGGAAAATTACAAATATTTTATGTTGTTGATAAATAAAAATTATAATTACAATCAACGGTTTGTTTATCAGAAAGAGGTAAGAGGGATTTATTTTTAGAGATTTTAGCATTGAAAATTTCTGCTATTTATGGTAAAGTATAAAAATAGACTGTTTAAGGTGATATGAGTTATGAGCTCGTATAGACTTTTTGGGCAAATATTAATTGATAAGAAGATAATAACAGAGGAGCAGTTGCGAGAAGCGATTCATCGTCAGCAGACGACGATGTCGCATAGACGAATTGGGGAGATACTTGTTAGGTTAGGGTATATAAGCAGGAGCCATATAATAGAGACACTTTCGGAGCAGTTAGGGATACCTATAGTAAAATTGAGTGAACTGAATATTCCGGAGCATGTGCGGAGGGTAATGGATGGTAGTATTGCCACACTTTATAAGGTTGTGCCTGTGGATATTAGGGGGGATAAGGTAATAATAGCCACTTCTGACCCTACGAATGTGAATAACTTGGACAATATTTCGAGATTGCTTGAGAGGCCTGTAGAGCCTGTACTTGCAAGTCCGGAGGAGATTTCTGTAGCACTTGCTAAATATTATGGTGTGCAGGAACAGACTGTAGAAACGATGTTGAGTTCTGCAAGTAGCGCCAGTAGTATTAGTACTCTATCGACGATGTCAAACGTAAGTGCTTTGGATACTTCTCTTAGTTCTGCTTCAAGTCTTAGTGCGAGTGAGATTTCGTTAAGCAGTGTAAGTATAGATGAGGCGCAGATGTCAAGCACTACAAGTGTGACTACGGAAGGTATGGACGACTCGGACATAGATAATCCGGTAGTTAAATATGTTCACCAAATGATACTTGAGGCTTTTCGTCTCAGGGCAAGTGATATTCATGTAGAACCGGGCAAAACGGATGTGAAGGTAAGGTACAGAATTGATGGAGTTATGCATTTAATGCCTCTTCCGCCTAAGAGGGCACAAGCGGCTATTATATCGCGTTTGAAGATTATGGCTGGGTTGGATATATCTGAGAAGCGGATTCCGCAAGATGGTCGTATTAAGATGACTCTTGGTAATAAGGTGATAGACCTTCGTGTTAGTACACTTCCTTCAGTGTTTGGTGAAAGCGTAGTGATGCGTATTTTAGACAAAAGTGGGTTGATGTTGGGTTTGGGTCAGCTTGGATTTAGTCCGGAAATGCAGAAGCAATGGGAGAAGATTATTGAGCACTCTACAGGTGTGGTGTTGGTAACAGGACCTACAGGTTCGGGAAAAACTACTACACTTTATGCGTCGTTGCATACGTTAAATCAGCCGGACGTAAAAATAATTACGCTCGAGGACCCTGTAGAATATCAGATTACGGGTATAAATCAAGTGCAGATTAATCACGAAATAGGTTGGGATTTTGCACGAGCACTAAGGGCGATATTCCGTCAGGACCCCGATATAGTAATGGTTGGTGAGATTCGTGACCTTGAGACTGCTGAAATTGCAATCAAGGCGGCTCTTACTGGTCATTTGGTGTTTTCTACATTGCACACTAATGATACCGCGACAGCATTTACTCGATTGATAGATATTGGAGTAAAACCGTTCCTTGTTGCATCTGGTATAAGGGCTGTTTTGGCTCAAAGGTTAGTGAGAACAATATGTCCTGTTTGCAAGGAGAAATATGTACCGCCTGAGTATGAAATAAGAAGGTTGGGATTTCCTGTGAATTTGGATGAGATTGATTTATATCACGGCACAGGATGCGATAACTGTAATCAGACTGGTTATCAAGGTCGAATGGGCGTTTATGAACTTCTTATCACGAGCGACCGTATTAGAGAAATGGTAATGAGAGGCGAGTCTGCTACTGCTATAAGAAGAGAGGCGAGGTTGTCCGGAATGACCACTATGCGAGAAGATGCATGGCGGAAAGCAGTAATGGGTATTACTACAGTTGAAGAAGTTAACAAGAGAACGAGAATAGATGAGCCATTGAGGAGACCGAATGTTGCTGCATAGATAAAAGAATAATTTATATGGAGGAAGATAAATATGCCGTACGAAATGGTAAGTTTAATAAGAATGTTGATAGACCGTGAAGGGTCTGACTTACACTTGGCGGTAGATAATCCTCCTGTGGGTAGGGTTCACGGGCGATTGGTATATTTTGGAGAAGACCCTCTTACACCGGAGGATACAGAACGATTGATGAAAAGTATAGCATCTGTGGATAATCAGCAAGAATTACAAGAAGTTGGGGGGTCCGACTTCGGATTTGCTTTTGAAGATATAGCGAGGTTTCGAGTATCAATTTTTAAGCAGAAAGGATATGTAGGATTAGTTTTGCGATTAATTCCGAGGAAGATAATGACATTTGAAGAATTGGGTTTGCCTACTCATATTCAGGATTTGTTGAAAATGCCAAGAGGGTTAGTGCTGGTAACAGGGCCTACGGGCTCAGGTAAAACGACCACACTCGCTACTATGTTAGATTGGATTAATACTAATTTGGATTGTCATATTATTACAATTGAAGACCCGATTGAGTATTATCATACACATAAGATGAGTATAGTTACGCAGAGAGAAGTTGGTGTAGACGTACCTACATTTGCAGAGGCTCTGAGGCGTGCTCTTCGTATGGACCCTGATGTGATTCTGGTAGGAGAAATGCGTGACTTGGAAACTATAGAAGCGGCTATTACCGCAGCAGAAACGGGGCACCTTGTGTTTGCTACCCTCCACACTACGGGTGCAGCAAGGACAGTAGACCGAATTATAGACGCATTTCCGAGTAATCAGCAAGAGCAAATAAGAACTCAGTTAGCGGGTAATTTAAAGGCTGTGATTTCGCAAACGCTTGTGCCAAGAAAGAGTGGTTTTGGTCGAGTTGCTGCTTTTGAAATAATGTATTGTACGCCTGCTATACAAAACTTAATCCGAGAGAATAAGACATATCGTATTACTTCTGCTATTCAAACGGGGCATAAGTATGGTATGAATCTATTGGATGAACACTTGTTAGCATTATATCGAAAAGGTATTTGCAAGTATGAAGACTGCCTTGCTAAGGCTCAATACCCGGATGAATTTGAAAACGCAGCAAGGGCGCTTGGCTTAGAAGGGCCGGGAGGGCCAAAGAAAGAAAGTGATGTAGCGTAGTGATATATTTTATATAATTAATTAAGGAGATGTGTTATAAGAGATATGGCGAGTGCGATAGTAAGACAGCAACAAACATCTGGGATGATGCCGCAGGTGTCACAAAAGCGGTTGGGAGAGATATTGATTGAACAGGGGGTAATTACACCTCTTCAATTGGACGAGGCTCTACAAAGGCAGAGA
This sequence comes from uncultured Nitrospirales bacterium, assembly GCA_964655185.1. Classification (GTDB taxonomy): domain Bacteria; phylum Hydrogenedentota; class Hydrogenedentia; order Hydrogenedentales; family Hydrogenedentaceae; genus Hydrogenedens. The sequence goes on from CAZZMK010000366.1 coordinate 6,907, forward strand.
CTGACTGGGGAGTTTCTCGGCAGAGTACTTGTTTCAATGGGGTATTGTGATGAGCAGGCGATTGTAGAGGCGTTAGGGTTTCAGTTGGGGATGGAGAAAGTTGATGTTGCTCGACTAAAGATACCGGAGCATATTGTAAGGAAGGTCTCCCCAGATGTTGCCAAGTTTTATAATATCATACCTATAAAAGAAGTAGATGGAACACTTGTGGTGGCAATGGCTGACCCGCTTAATCTCCAAATATTGGATGACCTTAGGCATATATTGGGTCAGCCGGTGAGGGGTGCTATAAGTAATCCTCAGGATATAGCAATAGCGTGGAAGACTAACTATGCGGTGGAGATGGATTCAATTCACGAGATGATTGCTGAACTGCAAGAAAAGGTGGGAAACCAAGAGTTAACATTGGAAGAACTTGGTACTCAGGAAATAATAAAGGATACTGAAAACTTAGTTGAACTTGCTCAATTACCTGAGGTTATAAAGATTGTAAATCTTGTGTTTCTCGAGGCTGTAAAGAAGAGAGCATCTGATATTCATTTTGAGGTTTATGAGGATAGATTTAGGATTAGGATAAGGATTGACGGTGTTTTACACGAAATTGTAAGTCCTCCAAAGGCTCTTGCTATTGCTCTTGTATCGCGAGTAAAGATAATGTGTAATATGGACATAGGTGAGAGGAGGTTACCGCAGGACTCACGAATAGAATTAAAAGTAGGGGATAGCATAATCGATATTCGTGTTGCTACACTTCCTACTCTATATGGTGAGAATGTTGTGCTTCGTATTTTGGATCGTACTGCGGTTAGAATAGACTTAGACAAATTGGGAATGAGTGAAGATGTTAGGAAAAAGTTGGATGATGTTCTCTCGAGACCAAATGGTATCTTGTTGGTAACTGGACCTACAGGTTCAGGTAAGACTACTACGCTTTACGCCTGTATTAATAAGTTGAATACGGAAGAGGTTAAGATAATAACAATGGAAGACCCTGTGGAGTTACAAATTGACAGGGTTATTCAATGTCAGGTAAATGAAGAGGTAGGATTGACATTTGCAGCTGGGTTGCGGGCTATTTTGCGTCAAGACCCTGATATAGTGATGGTGGGTGAAATCCGTGATTTGGAAACCGCCCAAATTGCGGTTGAGGCGTCCTTGACAGGGCATCTTGTCTTGAGTACATTGCACACAAATAGTGCTCCTGAAACTATTACTCGTTTGCTTGATATGGATGTGGAGCCATATTTGATTACCGCTTCTCTCGAAGCGGTGCTTGCCCAAAGATTAGTTAGATGTTTATGTAGGCATTGTAGGGAGAGGTACAAACCTTCAAAGGAGGAGATGGAAGAATTAGGATTACCAAAAAGTTGGAGAGAAGACCCGAAATTACATTTGTTCAAGCCGAAAGGTTGTCCTGCATGTGATTATATAGGGTATATGGGGAGAACCGGTTTATTTGAAATTCTTTTGGTAGATGAGACTATTTGTGAGATGATTTTGGATAGAGCAATGGCTTATGATATTAGAAGATATGCACGGAAGAAATTAGGTATGAGAACATTGAGAGAAGAAGGTATAATAAAATGTGTGCAGGGTGTTACTTCTGCAAAGGAAGTGATTGCCCATACAGATAAATATGATGATTAATTTTATTACGATAAGGGTATTTGCCTATGCCCAAATATGCTTATAGAGCAATAAATAGGGAAGGTAAGGAAGTATTTGGGATAATTCAGGCAGATAGTGTAGCACTTGCTATAAATGATATAAGAAGTTTGGGATTGTTCCCTACTCATGTTAGAGAGGCAAGGAGAAGTGATGAGAAGAGAGCAAGAGGCGAGAAGAGAGGATTAAGTGAATTTTATATAGGAGGGGTGAAGTCTAAGCAATTAGTGATTATGACCCGTCAGTTGGCAACACTAATTGATGCAGGTTTGCCTTTGTTGAGAAGTTTGAATGTGCTGATTGCTCAGATGAAGCCGTGTAAATTGAAGGATATTTTGAGAGAGGTTGCTACAGATATTCAGTCTGGAAGCACATTCTCAGAAGCACTTGCTAAACATCCGAAGGTATTCGATAGATTGTTTGTAAGTATGATAAAAGCAGGTGAGGTAGGCGGTGCGCTGGAGGTGGTGTTAAATAGAATAGCGCAATTTATGGAGAGGCGTGAAGCCCTGAAGAGAAGAGTAAAGTCTGCTTTGATATATCCCATAGCGGTGTTGATTATTGCATCGGCAATAGTAATGTTCTTACTAATAAAAGTGGTTCCTGTATTTGCAGAGATATTCAAAGATTTTGGTGGACAATTGCCCTGGCCTACACAGTTCTTGATGAAGGCGGGGGATTTTATGATTTACAACTGGTGGTTGCTTATAGTGATTGTTTCGTGGACGATAATTTTTATAAAGATTTTGTTTAAGTTTCATATTGTGAGGCGAGGGAGAGATATTATAGTTTTGAAACTCCCTTTGATTGGTGACCTTGTAGTAAAAGTTGCAGTGGCGAGATTTGCGAGGACTTTGGGCACATTGATTACATCTGGTGTGCCAATTTTGCAGGCTTTGAAGATAACTAAGGAGACCATAGGGAATGAGATAATTCAGGAGGCGATAGATAAAGTTCACGACAGCGTTAAGGAGGGAGATACTATTGCGGCCCCTCTGGACCAGACGAAGGTATTTCCTGCTATGGTTGTAAATATGATAGATGTAGGTGAGGAGACGGGTAGTCTTGATGCAATGTTAAATAAGGTTGCGGATATATACGATGCTGAGGTTGAGGCGGCGGTGGATGGAATGTTGGCATTGATGGAGCCTGCGATTATAGTAATCTTAGGTGGTATAATAGGTTTCATAGTGGTATCGCTGTACTTGCCGATTTTCACATTGGGCGATACCATTTCTGGTGTAAGCGGTGGTTCGCAGTAAAGAATAGAGAAATTATTTATCATTAGGTGAGTGTTTTGTGGTATAAATTTAATAGAGTTGTAAATAACAAAAGAGAATAAGACAAAATAGTAAGGAGAAGGAAGATGGATAGGCGAAAAGGATTTACATTAGTCGAATTGCTTGTAGTTATGGCAATTATTTCAATCCTTGCGGCAATTCTAGTTCCTAATGTAGTGAGGTATATTGCACGGGGAAGGGCAACGAGGGCTTTGGGAGATATAAAGGCTATTGAATTGGCACTTACTAAGATGGTAACAGACGCTAATGTGCAGAATTTGAATTATTTTTTCAATCCTGATGCTGTACGGGGATATTTAGGAATTTCAGGTTATATGACGAGTGAGCAATTTCAAAGAGCGGTGAGATTATATACTCGTGTATTTTATGCTCTATTGAGAGAAGGAAGACGAGTCTTGGATGGTAGGACGGATACGGAGTTGGGTATACAGTATGCAGGGTTACTTGATAGGGATGTTGTAAGTAGGCTTGGGGTAGGTTATCTTGAAGACCTTGGTTTTGACCCTTGGGGGAATTTGTACAATATATATCCCGGACCTTGGACTCCGAGAAATGGGCCATGTCCGTTTAGGATTTATCTTTTAGGTGAGAAAGAATTAGATTTGCCGGGTGTGAAGGGTGGTGGGAGAGTAGATTACTTAACAATAACAAATGTTATTGACCCTGAAACAGGTCAGCCTTTTGGAAATGGTATTGGATTTCCAGCGGATTCGGGGAAATTTGTATTTATCTGGTCAAATGGTGCCAATATGGTTTCTGGTCAGGCAATATATAATCCTCAGTTGGCTATCCAAGCTGTATCGAATCCTAATTTTAGGATACCTGATCCTCAAAGTTGGTATTTTGACCAAGAAGATGATTACAAAGGTGGAGGTGATGATATAAATAATTGGGACCAGGGTCAGAGTTGGATGAGGTTCTACAGTTAGTTTAAGATTGCGTTGATTATGGTGGATAGATTATAGATTATTTGACATATAATAGAATAACTCGGGCAATGGGGAGCAAGATGAACCATTGCCCGCTTTGTGTATAGGGAAAGGACAGTGAAAAGAAGAGATAGCCGAAAAGGATTAACCTTAACTGAGTTGCTTGTAGTACTTGCTATAGTAGGTATATTGGGGCTAATAACGGTACCATCTTTTGTCAGGTTTTATTTTGACTCTACTGACCGGGTGAAATTAACTTCAAGGGAATTAATGCAGATACTTCAGGTGGCAAGAATGTATGCGATGACCTACAGGGTGAATACGGCGGTAGTTTATTCAACAGAAGTAATACCTGTGGAGACTAATGTAGTTATGCCTAATGGAGAACCTGGAGTTGGAACTAAAAGTACATTTATGGCGATTAAATCGGCGGGATTGATGTATGAGATTAGCACGAAAAACAATGAATATTTTTATGGGATTAAGAGGAGGTTAGGTATACCAGATAATATAAATTGGGATAGTTTCTATGTGCCGGTGGAGCCTACAAGGGTAGAATGGGGTACATCACAAGAATTTCCTTCCGCTGTAGTAATGTGTTTTTATAGAGAGGAAAATTTTAGTGGTGGTTGGATACCAATGGTATATGGTATTAATGAAATTAATCCTTATGAGTCGATAGGTCTTTCTTCTATTTATGTTCCATTGATGTACCTTGAAGGTAAACCCCATGCAGAGGAGAAGTATTTAGATTTGCTCGAAAGAAATGAATTAGATAATTACACCAAGTGGTATGCTCATGTATTTTCTCCAAGTGGAAAGTTACTTACGGGTGGACCTGTAAAAGAGCGGTATACTTTTGCAGTGGTGGATGTGTCGAGGAGGGAACCTCTTTTAGTTAGGAGAGATGATGGGTCTTATGTAGAGGACTTACAATTGATTGAGCATAAAAAGAACATACTTGAATTGTATCGTTCTACGGGTGTAGTTAAGGTTGTAAGGTAAGGTTATGTTTGTATGAAACTTTATGTGAAGAAGTGTGAAAAGATTGATAATGGCTTTACTCTCCTTGAGATTGTCATTGCTATGGCGGTGATAGCGGGAGGATTGGTTGCCGTAGTGACTCTTTTCCCTTCTGCTCAGAAACTTTTGACGGATGCTTCCGCAAACACCAATGTGACAAATCTTGCTCGTACTGAACTGAGTAGGGTAAGGGTGGGAGGTGCATTTGCTACGGGTATTAAGATGTGGATGAAGGATACAGCATTTCAAATGCTGGAGGCTTCTGCAAGTGCTTATGATTTATATCAATACTATGGTTCTAATGTAACTCGAGTTCCTATTGGCAAAGGGCTATACAGGGTAACTTTCAGTGTAAAACTAAGTGATGGTAGGGAGGAGAAATTTGTTACTTATGTGGCAGAACAACAATAAAGAATACATATTTAGAGATTTGTATGTACGGGCTGTTGGTATAACTTTAGTGGAATTGCTTGTTGCGATGGCAATTCTATCTATAATTTTGACGGGGCTTGTTGCAGTGTTTGTTTCTGCTATAGAGACTACTCACCAGGGGTATATGACCAAGGAGGGGTATACTACTGCTCGAGTGGCTATGGAGGTTTTAACAAGAGACTTGGAACGAGCCTGTACCCTTACAGACCAGGGGGAAAAGTTGCAATTTTATGCTACGCCTACTTCTTTAACGTTCCTAACAGTTCTGGATAATGGTGAAGTTGGTCGGGTAACATACTTTATTGCTCCGAGCCCTAATATCCCACCATTTCAGACTTATATTTTAGTTAATCTTGAAGAAGGGTCTTCAAGAAATCGAATAGAAAAAGAGAGGTTAATGAAGAAATTGGTAAATAGGCTACCTGTAACTAATCTCGATTTGGAAATAGGTGGTAATGCTGATAGCCTCCAGGAATCTTTATCTGCTGGTTGTTTAGAACGTGTAAGGGATTTGTTAGTGAATCCGCAGAATAAACCTATTCCCGATATGTCTTCTGAAGTTCCTGAACCTCTACAAGATTCTGCTGAATTAGGGTACAATGTAATGGTTCAGCCACTTGCTTTGTTTAGAATTGAGGAGAGAGGTGTGAAGAATTTGAAGGATATGAAAATAAGAAAGGGAAATTTACAAAGTTCTATAGAATTTTTGGCTCCTGAGGTGAATCCATCTATAGCGGATAATCCTTTAGGTATACAAGGTGATTTTGTAGACCGTTTGATAAGTGTGTATATGGTTGAAGAATTGGGTTCGCGCGTAGATGTTCCTGTGGTGAGCCCATTGGAGTTTCAAACTCCAGATATAACTTTGAGTGGGGATTTTAGAAATTTTGTGGACGACCCGAATTATCAAGTTATAAAAGAGGATTTTGTAAAGGCTATTTTGGAGGTTAGAAAGATACAACTAAGGTTATACCTTATGCAGATATATGACGCGAGAAAGTATACTATAGATTGGTATAACCTGATGAGGAATCCATTGAATTCAGTGGCATTCGTGGGTGGCGGGGGGGTTTTAAATTTGTCGCCGTATATTTGGAGTTATGATTTGACTATCCCAAGAAAGGACCAGATATTACTTTGTAAGTTGTTTAGTTATGATGGTAGAGACCCTCTACTTCAGAATATAGATTCAGTTGGCTTGTTTAATTATTGGGAAAGTGTTGGGATGAATCCTGCCGATTATATCCTCGCGGACGGTTTTGGAGCGCATGCTTTTTGGATAGATGAGAATGCAGGAATACAAACTTGCACTGATTTGCTCTATCCGGGAGCGATGTTCTCTTATCAATCTGAGGAGAATGAAACCTCGATGTATTTCAATGATGTTAGAGGCATTCCATTAATGAATCACTATCTTTCGCAAGATTTTAGTCAACTTAGCGTAGAAGATATAAATTGTCTTACAGCGTATCTTGATAGATTGTGGGCAGTAATGATTGGTACAGATCCGAGTAAGAATGCTCCATTTGGTTCATTGTTTTTTGAAAGATTGCCAGTTAGGATAACAGTTAGAGCGTGGATTGTGATTGAAAAGCCGCAGCCCGGTGTTTCTGATTTTGTAAGGTGGTTCAGTCAATCAATTGATGTCCCGTGCGGGCTTCGTGCACCTCAACCGAGGAGTTTGCCTGCGGGGATGTAAAAAGATTTTATTAAGAATTAAAAAAATCGTAGAATAATATCATTGCATAAGTTACAATGGTTTTCTACGGTGAAGGAGTATATTATGAGAAGGAACACGGGTGCGGCGTTGGTTTTGGCGATTGGAATAGTTGCCCTTTTATTAGCGATAGGGTTTACATACTATTTTGTTACGCGGGGTGAACTTTTTACTGCGGAGTTGTCGCTTAGGCAGGCTCAAGCGGAAGAATTGTTGAGGGGTGCATTAAATGTGGGGATTGCTGTTTTGAATGAGGATATTGAGAGGCATCCGGAGGCTACATCTCTTGACCATAAATGGCGTTCATTGTTCAACGGTTCGTGGATAGCGGGGAAAAGTTGGGGGATAAGATATGCTACGGGTGTAGGTGGTAATTTTGCGTTAAAGGGTTCAATACAAAGGAAAGATGCTATACCGCATATTGATGTAGCAAGGCCATGGCTTCATTTTGAGAATCTTCGAGGTTATATGGAATCGTTGCCAGCCAATAGGCGGATGTTATATGTCAAGTTTGCTGATGGATATTATGAGATATTGTACAATGGTCCCCGGAGTAAGGAATGGCTGTTCATTCCTCGAATTGAGCCATTGGGAGCACCTGTTCTTTACGATTATGATGCAGTGTTAATGGTTCCAAATGAACGGGGAGATGGTTTTGAAGAAGTTCCGCAGAAAGTAGGTGGGCTACATTTGTATTACCACCTTGACATTGAAGCGGAGACTTCTAGTGATAGAAAGAGAGATGGAGATTTACTGAGAAGCCAAATCCCTTTTCTATTACCTGAATTTTATGGGAGGGTTCTGTATGCAGATGGTTCTCCTGTTTTTGATGGGGTGGACAAAAACGGTAAGAGTTATCGAACTGATTATTTTTATACCCCTGAATGGGTAAACGCTTGGGCAGATGTAGATTTGAACGGGGATGGGTTAAAAGATGCTGTATGGATGCCAGTTGGGGCGGATAAACTTTTCAGTGGAGTAGTTCTGGATGTTTCGGGTGATATTAGGGAGGATAGGAATGATGGTATAGATAATAATTTGAACGGTTTGATTGATGAGGCACCTGATAATGGGGTGAATGAAGAATTAGGTCCTTTTTTTGGCGAGGGTGAAGTCTCTCAGATTGGGGATCCAACAGATAAAGACCGGTATAATGTGCCTGATTTAGAAGAACTCTTTGAATTAGGTGTGTTTGTATACTGGGGTGGTGATGATGGGCTCGATAATAATTGCGATGGAGTTGTGGATGATGTAAGTGAACAAAAGGTATTTTTAACTTCGCCTTTGCCTGGAGTGAGGTTTAAGGTCGATTGGAATGCGGATGGTTTTATAAATGAGTATGATAAGGTTCCTGATGAAAATGGTAATTTGGTTTACCTTGAAGTGGTATTTCCAAGTTCTTTTACTGTCCGGAGATGGGACAAGGTAACGGGAGGATTTGTAGATTATGTGGTAACTGCGGATGATGTGGATTGTTTGGATAATGATTTTGATTTACTTGTGAACAATTTTGAGACTTATGCTTATGTAGGACCTAATAATTTAGAGGGCTTCTTTAGTATAACTGAGCGGGATGATGAGACTGGTTCTCCTCAACAACTATTGTTATCTGGTCCTCCGTTCGTGTTAAAGGGTTTTTATCAAGCAGGTTCGGGAATAGTGGTGCCGATGTATGACAGGACTAAAGTGAATCAAGACAACCCTTCCTATGATTACAGGTATGCTAAGTTTGCAATGCCAGGAAATTGGAATCCAAATGATGAGATAAAGTTTAGGGCGGCGAGAAATGCGAGTTTTCACGAGATAAATCATTTTTTGGATGTGAGTGGGCAAAATGTTTTTTATGGTGGTCTCACAGTATATCCTGTAAGGGGTAGGTATTATGACAGTGTATCAGGTACTTATAGGAATCTGAATTATACAAATCTACTTCCGTATATCCACATAACTCATACAGGGGAGCCGATATGTGAACTTGTTGGTAGAATGGCTATTTATATTGCAGATGAGAGTAGTAGGGTAAATGTGAATTATGCGGGAGGACACTATTTAACTGATTTTAATTTTTCTAATCCCTACACTGAGTTACCAGGTAGACTATTAAGGACATACTTTATTCCTGGAGTTTCATCTCAATGGTTGATTGGTTATGGATTAGAGACGAGATTTATACCCGATTTTGGTGTTGTTAGAGCACGCAAGTTGTGGAATTTGTTAACGGGTACACCTCGTGGGCAGATTAATACTACTGCTGATGATTATTCTATGAATACGCCTTCGGTTAGTTTGTATTATGATGCAGTATTTCCGGGGTATGGAGCGGTTGATGATAATGCTAATGTCTTCTTGCTTTTAACTAATGGGCTTGATGATGATGGGGATGGTGTTATAGATAATGGAGTAAATACATTGTTGGGAATTCTGGAGGGAATAGATGAACCTGGTGAACTTCAGCAAAGTAAGCCATATTTGAATAAGTTCGCGGAGAGAGATGGGGTAGATAATGATAGGGATAATATTACGGATGAACTTGGTGAGTTGGGTGATAGGATAATAAGTACTATTGACCAAATAGGAGAATTGAGAGATTTTGGGGAACCTGGGACTAAAGAGTTTGACAAGGTTTCACCTACCCTTACTACCTTTGGGTTGTCTAAAGAGGCGCAAATTAAGAAATTTGGTCAGGCACTGAAAGGTGTTAATCCTTTAGATATGAACTATGCTTCTGCTGGGCAGATTGTAAGTACCTTTTTGTTGTGTGAAAAACCACGGTCGAGTGTGGATTCGATAAATTGGAGAATACCTGATGGTTTGGAAGCATATTATTTTGCACAGGGTCTGAGAAGTTATGAGTATGAGTGGAGGTCCTGGTATAGGAAGAGTGACGGAGAACCGGGATTTTTATATTTGTATGACGATGGGATGGGTAATCCTCTGTCTGCGTTGAGTGGGGATGAGACCGTCTTCCCTGTTGATTCAATATTAAAACTTATGCAGTTGGCAGTTAATATTGTGGATGCGAGGGATGAGGATATTGC
>CAZZMK010000367.1:0-5003 GCA_964655185.1 uncultured Nitrospirales bacterium
GTAATTTTCTAAACTTTCCATTTGGATTTCAGGGTAGTCAGAGAAAAGGCGTTTTAGTTGATTCCAGTCTTTAGGAGGGGAGAATATTATTCCTATTGCCCCTTCTTTTACACTGGTCAATAGCATTGTAAATTCGTTGTCGGGATATCCAAATATGGTGTTGGCAAAAGGAGGAAGAATAATTATTGGAGCAAGAGGGTGAACTTTTTCTGTTAAGGTAAGGCATTGCTTTGTGTAGATATTTTCTGGATCAATGATTTCAATTGGACATTCAGCCTTGTTAATAGGAGGAGCAACAAAAAAACTCTTGTTTGTTTCCGTTATAACAGTTTTGTTTATTAGGAGTTTACCTGTTAACACGTGGGTTCCAATAGATGTAGATGCGGATATGTCCGCGGAGTAGAGTCCCGACAAGTCTTTTTTAATTTTGGCAAATTTCTTTTTCCTCCACAAAGTTTGCTGAGTAGGGCTTATAATCTGAAGTAAAACTTCTGCAAGGATATTCTCATCTACCTTGGGGAGAGTCCAGGAGTTTTTAGGATAGGTAAGGGTCACATCTAAGTTTGTAGATTCAGATGGAAATAAAATAGTTTTTCCTAAATCTATAAGTATTTTCAAGTCTTGATTATATCTCTTCAATGTTTGCTTTACTGTGGGATTATTGGGAAGTAATGAGATCAGATTATCAAAATTCTCTAAATCATTGATGGAAAACTTAAAAAGGCAATATCCTGAAATTCTTTCGTTTTTTCTAATGGAGTGAATGATAGAGTTGTAGTTTGCGATATATAACAATTTTGCATTTTCAAGTAATTTCTCTGAGGATTGGAAAGAGAGTGCGAGGTCTCTTTTTGCAAATTCCTCTACTAAATCTGTGGTAGGCAAAGTCTGCAAATTCTGATTGGTTTGGGTAGAAATAAAGTTATAGTTTATTACAAACTGAAGCGCATCAGGATTGTCAAAAGTTTCAAGCCATAGTAATGTTTCCTCGTTGGCGGGGAGCCAGGGTTTTAGTGCAATGATTTCAGTAGGCTTCAAGGTTACTGTGAATGGTGTGGAAGAATAGAATTTTCTATTCGAACTCTGGATATTTTCGCATATGGTTACTGCACGAACTCTATCGAATTTTCTTATTTCTCGAATTAGTCCAGACAGGGATTCTTCTGGGGCAAAAGAATTAATAATGAACCAACCAAAAGATGGGTGGTTCCGATGTTGAAAAAGTATCTCCATTATTTCTTTTTCAAAAAGGGTTTTGGAGTTAGTTTTGTTATTGTTGTGAGGGAAGAATGAGGATTCTCCCACTATAATTCCAATCTCATCACATATTTGAAGCACTTTCGATGGTAGAGGTTTATTAAACGAAAGTATTGAGTTAAATCCTGACTCTTTAATGTCAGTGAGGTATTTCTTTAAATTTTCTTCGGAAAAGTCTTGTAAAGCCAAATGGTGTGGTAACCAGTCAAAGTATATTGTTTTCAGTATAATTTCTTCGAAGTTAAACCAAAACTTCCCCTCGACTATAGATAGGTCTCTTATACCAAATTTAATTTTTACCTCATCGGCATAATTTTCTGTTAGTAATTGTATATGTAAGTCATATAGTTTTGGATTTTCTATAGTCCACTTCTCAAAATCCTGAAGTTGAATAGAAATTTTAGATTTACTTTTTTCTGCCTCTACACCCAATTCGGGGACTTTTACTTTATATGTTTTGAATTTTTTATTGTTTGGATAGATATTTACAACTAATCTTTTGTTTTTTATGTCTGTTTTTACATAAACGTGTTCTATGTAGGTTTGGGGCATTTTTTCAAGTACTACATCGCCCCATATGCCTGCGGACTGTGCTAACTCAGTGGTTAAAAAGGGACTTAATACTGGTACTTCGAGGCTGCTTAGAATTGATTGCACTTGAATTACTATTAAATTGTCTTTTTCTTTAAGGATAGATTGTGGTATATGCCTGCGGAATTTAGTAAATGCACCATAGTGAGATTCTAATTGGTACCCATTTATCCAAATATTTGCCCGAAAGTTTATGTATTCTAAAGTTAAGATTATGTTTACTTGAGGTTCAAACCACGAATTTTCTAAATCAAAACTGTTGAAAAACCATAGGTTGGTGGTTTTAGAAGGAAGGCTAAGTGGTTGGGTAAGTGGGATGTCAATTTGCTGGGAAATGTTTTGAGGAGGCTCAATGTACCACTGTTTGTTACTACCTTCGCCTTCTGGGTCTATAATTAAAAACCACTTACTATTCAGTTTCAATTTTTCTCTCATACTGAACCTCAAAAACTTAGATCAACCAATAGGAATATAGATTTTACTTTTATTTTTCTATTAGGTTCAAATTATAATTGAACACTAAATATGTTTTATATGAGGAGGTAAAATATATGGAAGGTATGCTTGTCATTCTCGTTTTTGGCGTTATGGAGTCTATGCTTGTCGTTTCGCCTGAGACAGTAAATTTATTAGATAAAATTAAAAATCAGATTTCTAATTATGTAGTGATTCTAAAACCTGACAGGTTGGAACCTGAATGGTGGGCAGGTGCACCATCTGTAGTAAAACATGATGATGGGAATTTTTACCTTGCTTGTAGGATGAGGACCGGTGAGGGAAAAAGAGGGTTTAGGGGATATGAAATAAGGTTACTCAGAAGCCAAGATGGTATAAGTTTTACAAAGGTTAAGAGTATTAAAAGGGAGGAAGTTCCTGTGCTAGGATTTGAGCGCCCTTCTTTGATATTAGACCCAAGAACGGGTAAACTTAAATTATATGCTTGTACTCCAGATGAAAATGGGGCTTGGTCTATTATCAAATTTGCAGATGTAGAGAATCCTGAGAATTTCGAGCCCACATCAGCCAAAAAGGTAATTGAGCCACCTCAAAAACGATATGAGAGAGATATATTGCCAAGGGGATACAAAGACCCAGTCGTTTACTTCGATGGTAACAAGTTTCATTGTTATGTTATAGGGTATATTAGAGAGAATGAGTGGATTTTCCATTTTATTAGCGACGATGGAGAGATTTGGAAACCAGTCGGAGATATCTGCGAACCAATAATGAGTTTAACCGGCTGGCATAATTTTTTTGTCAGACCTGCTTCCATAGTTCCACTTGGAATAGGTTATCTCTTCGTATACGAAGGTTCTAACAGTAAATGGTATGACCCCGTATATAACATAGCCACAGGGTTAGGATTTTCATTTGACTTGAATAGGGTAATTGATTTGACGCCTGATAAACCACTTCTAATTAGTCCAACACCCAGTCAGCACTTTTCTACATTTAGATATTCTCATTGGTTAATAGTCGGGAAGGAACTGTGGATATATGCGGAAGTAGCCTGTCCTGATATGACTAACGAAATTAGATTGTTTCGGGTAAAGTTGGATTAAATAGTGTGATGTGTCCGCATACCTTGTAATTTTGTAGTTTGGAAAATAATGTATATTTGTTTTAAAATTTTACACTGTTTTAATTCTATTAACCCGCCATAAATAGAAGGATTGTTGAGGTGGAAAAGATTGTGAATCTTTGTAAACGGAGAGGCATAATATTTCAGTCAAGTGAGATTTATGGAGGTATTAATGGTTTTTGGGACTACGGGCCCCTTGGTGCTGAGTTAAAAAAGAATCTAAAAGATGATTGGTGGTATGTTTTTGTTCAGACGAGAGATGATATTGTGGGCCTCGATGCGAGCATAATTATGCACCCTGAAACTTGGGTTGCGAGTGGGCATGTAGAGGCTTTTCACGATATGCTTGTAGATTGTAAGTCTTGTAAAAAAAGGTTTAGAGAAGACCAAATTGAGGGCGACCGTTGTCCTGAATGTGGTGGAGAATTAACAGAACCGCGGGCTTTTAATAGCATGCTTAAAACACGGGTTGGAGTGAGTGATGACACAGCAATTGATACATATCTCAGACCTGAAACCTGTCAGTCGATATTTGTAGATTTTAAGCAGATTTGTGCCAGTTATAGAGTGAAAGTCCCTTTTGGTATCGCGCAGGTAGGTAAGAGTTTTAGAAATGAGGTAAATCCTCGTAATTTCATTTTTAGAAGTAGAGAATTCGAACAAATGGAAATTGAGTTTTTCTGTCATGAAAGTGAAGAAGATTACTGGTTTGAAAAGTGGCAGGAATGGATATGGCAGTGGTATGTGGATATAGGGATTAAGGAAAGTAAACTGAGATGGTATGAACATCCTAAAGAGGATTTGGCTCATTATTCCAAACGTACTGTAGATATTGAGTATGAGTTTCCTTTTGGTTGGGGTGAGTTGCAAGGATTGGCGAATCGTGGCAAGTATGATTTGACTCAGCATTCAAAGCATTCGGGAAAAGACCTTTCGTATTTTGACCCTGAAAGAAACGAAAAGTATATTCCTACAGTAATAGAACCATCAGCAGGGGTTGATAGAACTATCCTTGCTATTTTGTGTGATGCTTATGATGAGGAGATGGTAGAGGGCGAACTTAGAATAGTATTAAGGTTGCATCCAAGGATAGCACCTATAAAAGCAGGCGTATTTCCCCTTGTTAAGAAGCACGGTCTTGCCGAGATAGCAATGGATTTGGAAAAGAAACTTAAAAAGAAGTTTACAACCTTTTACGACGATTCCGGAGCAATTGGGAGAAGATACCGCCGAATGGATGAGATTGGGACACCATTCTGTATCACTGTCGATTTTCAGACTAAAGAAGATGGTACCGTTACGATTCGTGATAGAGATTCTATGAATCAAATTCGCCTTCCTATGGATGAGGTAGAGAAATATATCACTGCAAAGATAACCCATGAGCGATAAAAATAAAAGAAATGGACTTTTTTGGAAGCCTTGCTGATAGATATGATTCTCTCAGAGCAGAAGATCCACCTTATTTACCTACGATATCAGGATTAATCAGAAGATTTGGGAACAGATGTATACTTGACCTTGGATGTGGCACGGGGAAGATTGCGGAGAAGGTATTACAAGTTGCGGATAT
>CAZZMK010000368.1:0-4887 GCA_964655185.1 uncultured Nitrospirales bacterium
GGTTTTTAATATATTCTGTACAATTTCTTTATTTTCAGAAACCATACCTTTTATAAGTACTGGCAATAGTAAGGCCTGCTCTTCTAAAGACAGATAATTACAAGCCTCTAACGCATGTTGAACTACACCTTCATTTTGAATTAAGGTTAATGCATATAAGGCAGTTTTTCTAATGTCACCCTCAGACTTACTGACTAAAGAGGATAGAAATTCGGCAGATGAATCATCTCCATATCTTCCTATATTAACAATTGCTGAAATAATCACAGGATGATATTTTGAATAAGTAACAATTTTTTTAAACATATCCATAGCATAGTCCCAATTTCCCCCAGCCTTTACTATGTTCTCAGTAATCCTTAAGAGGTTATCCCAATTTTGAGCATAAAACTCGCTATTTTCGGGTTGACTAATACATAAATCAAAAACCTTTTCTGCGTAATAGGGAGAAGAATAATTTGACAAGACTAAGCATGCTGTGGATTTTACTGCTGGATTTGTGGAAGATAGGAATTCGACAATAGTTTCTTCACAAGGTATATCTTTAAGTTGATACAAGCCGAGCAAAATATCTACTTTCTTCGAGTCATCTCCTTCACTCAATGAACTACATAAAACTTGCTTTGCTGAGAGGGTATTACACTCTACTAAGGCACACCTAACTTTCTCTCCCCACTCTTCGGTGAAGAGAAAACTTTTTAATGGCGATAAATCTATATCATCATTTACTGCAAATATAAGTGCCTTAAGAATATCTTCCTTAGCAGACGATGGAAGATTTTCATTGGAAAAACTGTGTATTAGTATTTCGCAAAATCTTTTTCTTACATCATCGCCCCATCTTTTACATTCATTCGATAAATCAAGTAAGATGTTTTTAGCCGTACCTTTTATATCGGCGTTTTGAGAAGAGAGATAAGGAAGGATTTTAGGTAAAACTTCAAGAGGATGTTTGTAAGGCAATAATTGGCGAGCAATTGCATGGTCTAATTCGCTTTCAGAACCCAATTTTTGAGTAAGGACTTCAATACTGAGAGAAGAATCAAAATCGGAAGGGGCTAAAAATGGGAGAGAGATTATTACGATGATATTAGTAATCATTTTTCAAAACCTCCTTGGTAATAATCGAGTTATTACAAGTGCCAGGGCGGGCGGTAGGCACGAGTGAGGTATTTATTTGCTTCCTCATCATTCAAAAACTTCTCATTTTTGGAATCCCAGATTAATTTTCTCTTGCATCTTAACGCAATACCTGCGAGCAAGACAGAAGCAGTAGAGCGGAAACCCTGCTCTATATCAGCCACGGGCTTACTTCTGGTCTTGATGCAGTGGAAGAAGTTATTATGATGTTGAGGATTAGCCCAACTTTTTTCTGGCTCTCCAATAAACTCAGGAATGCCATTAGAATCAGGTTTTATGAGAAAGGATTTTCTATCTACGAAGAGTGAACCATCAGTACCGTAGAATGCAATACCGTAGGCTTTGTTCCCGTGAGTATTTGAATGCCTCTGTTCCCAGGTAACAAGACAGCCGGGATATTCGAAGGTGGCTTCTATGGTTTCATAATTATCGGCACCAGGACCTTGTCTATAACTTCCGCCAGTGGCATAAACCGTTAGTGGAGCATCTTGTTGAATGCCCCAATGAACTACATCCATTAAATGAATACCCCAATTTGTAAGTTCGCCACCACGGGCGTAATCAAAAAAGCCCATGAACCCTATAAACCTCTCTTTTGAATATGGCACATAGGGAGCGGGCCCGAGCCATAAGTCCCAATCAAAACCTTTTGGCACAGGCTCTATTGTCTCGCCGGGTTTCCAACCATTAACTCCTACCCAAGCCCTGGCAGAAGTTATAGTGCCAATAGCACCAGAATGAATTAGGTTTATTGCTTTTTGGAATACAGGCATTGACCTTTGCTGTGTACCTACTTGAACAACTCTGCCATACCTACGGGCAGTGTCCACCATAGCACGTCCTTCTTGAATAGTGGTACATACCGGTTTTTCTACATATACATCCTTTCCCGCTTTACAAGCCATAATGGTCATCAATGCGTGCCAGTGGTCTGGAGTCGCAATAAAAACAGCATCTATATCAGAACGATCCAACACCCTGCGAAAATCTTGATACCCGTCAGGTTTCTTGCCTGATAAATCTTCCACAAGTTTCATAGCAGAAAAGTATCTACTTTTACCGACGTCACAAACTGCGAGTACTGAACAATTAGGATTAACGGATAAAGCCTCTAAATGCCTTGTGCCCATTCCTCCCGTGCCAATCACTGCAACTCTTACAATATCTGAGAGGGTCTTTCCACTTTCAAAAGCCTTTGCAAAATAAGAGAAACTGGGGAGGAATGCCAATCCTGCAAGTTTTCGGATAAAATCTCTTCGTGTCATCCTTAAATTTCCTAATTAATTTTCAATACTATTATATTTACTTGAAAATTTATGTTTTACTTCTTGCTTGCTTTCTCCGCTAAGTCTGCAAATCTATGTACAACCGCAAGAGCGGGGTCAAGCGGCACTGGGGCTCTCTTTACATTCTTAGGAACAGAGATTAAGGGGGTAGACCGAAGCGATTTTCCCGCGAACTGAGGTAGCCACGCCTGCTCTGCTTCTAACATCTCTGCTACCATATCTCTTGTTTCCTTCAATGATAGGCAGGCAGATGTGAGAGGGTCAAGAGCACAGGCACATACTACCAATTCCGGGTCGCCCCTAATTGCAGATTCTACTGCAAGTCCCTGAACATTTACATTTGTGAGATTGAGGGCAGCGCACTGAGAAGGTAATTTCCCTATATGAGTAGGATGTAAACCAGTTCTATCTGCAAACACTGGCACCTCTACACAACAGCCATCGGGGAGATTAGTTATGTAGTGGTCGTTTCTAACATTACCTTGAAATTTGAAGACTTTACCTGTCTCAAGTGCCTCAAGGATATAGGAGCAATATTCTACACTTCTCTGAGGCAAATGAGTTGGTTCTCCTTCTAACAAATCTTCATTTTCAAGTTTTTCTGCTATGAGTTTGCACCATTTGTAATACGCTCCTGATTCTCCCCCAAATGAGGGTTCATCACAATATAGGTTCATAGTTCTCTCATGACTTCTGAACCAAGGTACATACTCTGAGAGGTGTCCTGTGCTTTCGGTCATAAAATAGCCGAAGTGTCGCATTACTTCTATTCTTACTTTTTCATTTACATAGTATTCTGGTTGTTCACACCTTAGTTTGAATAATGGATATAAGTCCTTCCCCTTATGCTCTATCTTTAAGAACCATGCCATGTGGTTGATACCAGCAACAAGATAGTCTATTTCTTCTTTAGGCACGTCAACATAACCGGCTATGAGGTCAAGCGTAGTTTGGACGCCGTGGCATAGCCCCACAAAGTTTAATCCTTCTACGGTTCCCAGAGCCCAACATACCATAGCCATAGGATTTACATAATTTAGGAGGTAAGCATTTGGACATAGTTCTCGCATATCATTAGCGAGGTCAAGCATAACTGGAATAGTTCTCAACGCTCGGAAAATTCCACCGGGTCCTATGGTATCTCCTATACATTGGTCTACCCCGTACTTCAAGGGTATCTCATAATCGTACTTGAACGCATTAACCCCACCAATCTGTAGCATAGCAATCACATAGTCAGCCTGATTGAGAGCCTCCCGCCTGTCCTGAGTAATGTAATTTTTTATCTTGAGGTTATTTTCTTTTGCCACTTTGTCAGCAAAGTTTTTCATCCTTTCAAGTTTCTTCTTAGTAGGACCCATAAACCAAAATTCAGCGTCTTGAAACACAGGAACTGATACAATATCCATAAACAAAGTTTTACAAAATACTACACTCCCCGCACCTATCATAGCAATTTTTACCGACATAGGAACTCTCCTCTCTTGATTAACTATTTTGATAGAATTAGACTATTAAATTCAGATTATCTAATTCAAAAATTTTCGAGAGATATTATGTTTTCCAGGTTAAAGAGATATCTAAGTTTGTGGGTTGAGGAAAGAGAACAAGTCTCATATACTATTCCAGAAGAGTTAAGAATTATTACATCCCTCGAGAATCTTTTTTTGTTTATTCGGTATGTGCTTATATTTATAGTAATATCACTTTACATAACGGGTATATTCCCAGAGGGATACTTGGTATTTACTATATTTTTCGGCTGTGTTATGTCTCACAACTTGTTTGTACATTCGGTTCTCTATTTAAATAAACCTGAACTTTTTACTTCCCCTTTAAGTTATGCTTTACATCTTTTATCTATAACTTCTTCGATACTGGCAACAGGATATGAAAACAGTCCTTTATTTACAGGATATATGCTCTTTCAATTTATATACCTTCTTTACTCCAGAAAAAAATCTCACCCAGCAGTAACTACTCTAATAATTCTAATTTTATATAACTTTTCTATTATAGGTGCTTGGAGTGCAAGAGGAATAACATATTCCTCTTTTGTATTACTTGCTCAAAATGGAATCCTAATTTTCTCGGGGATAACTGCTTTGATATTGAATTTTCACTATCAGTATACAAAGGAAAGATTATCTGAGATGGAACAGGAATTAGTCTACTCACAAAGTGTTATCAAATCCATCATAGAAAGTATAAGAACTCCTGTTATAATTTTTGACGAAACTGAGATAATTGTTGAGAGCAATTCTCATACACTATCATTACTTAATCAATCAAAAAACAATCTTACAGGCAAGAGGATAAGAAGTTTATTTTTTGATGACCTAATGATGGCAGATTTCTTGTCTCTATTAAAATCTACAGGAGAACTTAACACTGATGCTGTGTTAATTGCGGAAGATGGCACAGAGATTCCAGTTCAATTTATAGTAAGGAGATTTTATAA
>CAZZMK010000369.1:0-3573 GCA_964655185.1 uncultured Nitrospirales bacterium
ATGGGAAAACCATTTCGGAGCCTTTCGGGCAAGTCATAAGAGTAATAGTAAAAGGGGATAGCGTAAATATCTATTTGGGTATTGAAGAAACTAAGTGGGACTCCACAAAGTACTCTTTGCACAAGCGGAATTTGTTCTGCAATGGAGCCTAAAAATCTTCTTAAGGGGGTGAATAAACTTTTATCTTCAGGCGTAAAGAATATGCTAACAAGTAAGGGGTTTTTTACCTTTGCCTCGATATGTTTCCAGATAGGCTCTTCTTCTGGAGTTGGTGTTTTAACGGTTTCTAATGGTCCTATAGGTAGAAGTAGTGGAGTTATATCAATTAAATTTTGGGAGTTAAAAGTATCTATAAAGTTTGACCATATTTTGTAATCAGGTGGCTGGTATGAAATGGAATCTATATCCATAAGGTAGGGAGTTAATGAGGGGATTAGCCTTTTAGCATAGATGAATTCAAATAATTCCTTGTAAAAATCTTCCTCGTTGCCTTTGATTTTTGCTATGTTTGTAACTTGGGGAATATCGAGAAAGGTAAATACCGGTAGTGAACTAACAGGAGCAATCTCAAAATCGAAAATGGTTATGTTTACCTGGATTCGCTTAAGTCTCTTATCCTCTGCTATTACTGCGAGTTCAGTTGAGAAGGTATTAGTTTTACAAGTTGTGGGAATTTTATATGTTACCCAGAAAATAGCCTTTTGATTTCTTAAAAGGTCGATTTTATGGGAGGGGTATAATATGTCAGGTATTAAAATAGATTTGTCTACACCTCCTTGGGGTAACGGTATGCCTTCTATGGGTTTTACTAAGAAGATTTGAGGGTTAGGTATTTCAGCAGTGTGATTCAGGGGGAGAAGAGAAATGTTTTTGATGTCTTCGTTAGAAGTAATGTGAACTTGGAAGGATTCTTCTTCTCCCTTGCATCCAAATATTTGTGCTTGATATGTTGCATATTTGGTTCTGGATATGCTCGGGTTTGATACCCAAGAAGGCTCAATCCATACATTCACCGAGGCAGTTAAGAAAATATTGAATATTAGGGGTATCGCCAAGGAAAACATAGTTTTTCGACAAATCTAAAAGTTTTTGTTGAAATTTATTTCAGTATATAATAACATTACTCAAAAGGTAACGGTATACAAGAAACTGAAATATGTTAAGGAAGTTCTGATGGAACAGGAGTACGAGGGACTGAGTAAGGAAGAACTGATTGAAGAATTGAAAAAATGGGAAGCAGAGGCAAAGAGACTTTCCTCGCTCTTGAATACTGGAACTTCAGACAAGAAAAGGGTATATGATGAACTGTGGTTAAAGCCATTGTTCGATGCAATGGATGCTATTGAAACTGCAGTGTATGTCGCAGATATGGAAACTTATACTATTCTCGCGGGGAACAAGTTTGTTAAGGAAAAATTTGGAGAAGATATTATAGGGAGAAAGTGTTACCTTACATTTCAAGAAGGACAAAAGGGTCCTTGCCCATTTTGTACTAATGATAAGTTGTTAAATGAAAAAGGTGAGCCTAATCCCCCTTATGTTTGGGTGTTTCAAAATACAAAAACAGGCTATTATTTTCAATGTATTGATTTTGCTATTCCTTGGAAAAATGGGAAGTATGTTAGGTTTGAAGTAGCGTTAAATATAAACAAAATTGTTTCAATACAAAGGGAGAGAGATACGCAGGCTGAATTTATAAAGGTATTGATAAATAACATTCCACAGGCGGTGTTTTGGAAGGATAGAGATGGGGTATTTTTAGGGTGCAATATGCAGTTTGCAAGGGATGCGGGTTTTAATTCGCCTGAAGAAATTATTGGGAAGACGGATTACGATTTGCCCTGGACAAAGGAGGAAAGTGATTTATTTAGGAAGATAGATAAAGAGATAATGGAAACAGGGAGGGGGTGGATTAATTTTGAGGAATCACATACTCGGACGGGAGGTGAGAAGAAACATTTGGTAGTCAGTAAAGTGCCATTGCGAGATGTCGATGGAAATATAATAGGAGTGTTAGGAACATATAGTGATATAACCCCGATTAAAGTTGCTATGGATGCGTTGAGGAAAAATGAGCAATTGTTGAATTCGATACTCGAAACTTACCCTGTAGGGGTGGTGCTTGTTAAGGATAGAATAATAGAGTGGTGTAATGAGGAATTTTGTAGGATTGTAGGGTATTCGAGGGAAGAATTAATAGGTATGCCTACAAGGAGATTTTATCCCACGGAAGATGAGTATGAAAGGGTAGGGAGTGAGATATATGGTAAGTTTAATTTAGGTCAGGAAAAGGTTGCTGTAGAAACTTGTTGGAAGAATAAGCAAGGAGAAAGTGTGGATGTACGAATTATCGCAAAGTTGAGAGAAAAAGGCAGTAGTGGTGTCGGGATAGTGGCTTCTGTAATAGATATTAGGGAAGAAAAGCAAATTGAGGAAGAGAAGAGAAGGATGCAGGAGAGATTGAATCAGTTAGAAAAGTTGCAGAGCCTTGAGGTTCTTGCTGGTGGAGTAGCACATGATTTCAATAATATTTTGATGGCTATGATTGGTAGTGCGGAGTTAGCATTGCAAGAACCAGGACTTTCTGCATCTGCCCGTGCCTATTTGCAGGATTTAATCACTGCGGGTAAAAGAGGAGCAGAACTGGCTAATCAAATGATGATTTATGGAGGAAAGAGAAAATTTTCTACGGGGAAGGTTGACCTCAATTCTCTAATAAAAGATATGGAAAAATTGTTGAGGTCAGTGATTTCTAAAAAGGTAGTGTTGAAAACTGAACTTGCAGATAATATACCGATTATATTAGGTGACCCAACGCCAATTTCACAGGTGGTGATGAACCTTGTAATTAACGCAAATGAGGCTATTGGCGACCGAAGTGGAATAATAGTAATCAGAACAGGGGCGGTAGTATGTGACAAAAAATATATTGAGACTATGTTTATTACCGGGGAATTGAAAGAAGGACTTTATGTTACTCTGGAGGTTAGTGATAATGGCTGTGGGATGGATTCAGAGACGGTAAAGAGAATATTCGAACCTTTCTTTACTACAAAATTTACAGGTAGAGGATTA
Source organism: uncultured Nitrospirales bacterium (assembly GCA_964655185.1). GTDB lineage: Bacteria > Hydrogenedentota > Hydrogenedentia > Hydrogenedentales > Hydrogenedentaceae > Hydrogenedens. The sequence goes on from CAZZMK010000369.1 coordinate 3,076, forward strand.
GGCTTGGCTTCTGTAATGGGAATAGTAAGAAGTCATAATGGGGGTATAAAAGTGTATTCTGAAGTAGGCAAGGGAACTACATTTAAAATATTTCTTCCCGCAATAGAGTGGACAGAGGAAGTAAAGACGAGTTTTATTAAGACTGAAGAAGAGAAAGCCTGGCGGGGCAGTGGCAAAGTTCTTCTTGCTGAAGATGAAGAGATAGTTTGCGCATTGACTCAGAGGATGCTTGAACATCTGGGTTTTGAAGTTATCATAGCGAGGGACGGGAGGGAAGCGATTGAGTTATTCAAGGCGAATAAAGAAGATTTGAAGTTCTTGGTAGTTGACCTCACAATGCCTCATAAGACTGGTATGGAGGTTTGTAAGGAGATAAGGACAATATCACAAGATTTCCCTTTGATAATAACCAGTGGCTACCCCGAAGATGAATACTCAGAACAAATGAAATCATTACACATCTCCGGTTACCTCCAAAAACCTTTCCGCTTCGACTCC
>CAZZMK010000370.1:0-7303 GCA_964655185.1 uncultured Nitrospirales bacterium
GCGTTATAAAAAGGAAAATATACTTCCTCTAAATAATAGCGAAGAAAAGCCCTCAAAACTACGTCCTCTGAAAAAAAGCGTGGAGGAAATTCCTCCTTTGTCGGATTGGACGGATGAAGACCTAATGTTGGCTTTTGGTGAGGGGAATGAGGAAGCGTTTGTAGAACTCGTAAAGAGATATGAAAAACAGATTTTTAATTATATGTATAGGATGGTCAATAACTGGCATATAGCAGAAGACCTTACTCAAGATGTTTTTATGGCTTTAGTAAACAACGCCAGCCGTTATCACCCCACTGCTAAATTTAGTACTTATATTTACACGATAGCAAGCAATATCATATCTAAGGAGTGGGGAAAACAGAATAGAAGGCCTAAATTCTTCAGTCTATCTCATTGGTTTGGTGGAGATAAAGATGTGGATGACTTAGAAAAAGGTAGTCCAGCAGAGTATTTAGCAGACCCTAATTTCGATATATTAAAGCAGACTGAGCATAAGGAAGTGTCGGAGGCGATAAATGAGGCTCTGAAGAAGATACCTCCCCATCAGCGGGAGGCTTTTGTTCTAAGACGTTTTCTTGAGTTATCCTACGAAGAGATTGCAGATATTCTTGATATTCCCATAGGTACTGCTAAAACTAGAGTGCTTAGGGCTGAGCGTGCTCTCAGGCCTTTCTTGTCCCAATTTCGCGATTACAAAGGATAGGAAAGGCAAACTAATTTTCAGTTTCTGGAACCAGAAGTAGTGTTTTTAGATTAATATTAGTGCGATAAAGAATTAACTTTTATTGATGTGATATGTTTCCAAAGCATCCTACCAGAACACAACTTATCCTTTATGCTGAGAGTATCTTAGATGGGAAAGGGCCTATATACTCTGGTATAGCAAGGCACGTTTCTAAATGTCAGCAGTGCAGGGAAGAAGTAGAGGCTATAAAAAACTCTCTCAGATTCTTTAATAATGAAGTCATTGCGGAACCTACGGAAGAACTCACCAATGAGATAATAAAACGAGTTCGTGAGGCTAATAAGAAAAGAAGGTTTGAGAGAACCGCAACTAAATATCGCCGTCCCTATGTTACCGTGATGTGTTGTGCCATTCTTTGGGGATTAGTAGGGTATTTTACCTTCGGGCACCTTTACCTGAAATCTGATACTCTAAGAACCCACGTAATACTACAGCCCGCTGATTCGTTCCAATTTGTTCAAAGCGTTCCCACTCTTCAAAAAAATCCAGTTGGGGATGAAGATTCTCTTTTGTGGCATCAGATAGAAATTTTGAACTCTGTGCTTATTCCTATTTTGAATTATGCAGATATCAAGACCTACCCTTACATTAAGATGGTCTCCATCCTCGATGATGAAATGGAGAAGGCTCGAAAGGCTCTTGAAAAATGTCCTGAAGATGAGCGTGTCAGAAAGTTAATAAGAGATAATATGCGCGAAAAAGTGGAGGTATTGAAACGCATTTATTATAGAGAAAGTGTGTTGTAAAAAGGTTATACTATTGAGGTTCTATTTCTGCTCATTGTTATTTATAATTACTATTGTTATCTGTACTCTTTCAGTTGCTTCTTCTGAAGATTACCTCCCTCGAATTTCTCTGAAAGAAAAAGATAATAAGATTGTGTTTTGCAAAGAGGGGGAGCAAGTTTTTGTACCGAGGGGATTTAACCATATAGTTCTTGAGCACGGCTCGTCCGGTTGGCATGCATTGTTTAACACAAATGTATATAACCCATATGAAATTGAAAAGACACTCAAGGAGATGAGTAGATGTGGTGCTAATGTGGTAAGAGTTTGGGCGTGGGGCGTGCAAAACGAATTTGGCGTGTTTGGTAGAGATGAAAATAACGCTATAAATTCAGACTACATAAATAACTTCATAGACTTTTTGAGGAAGGCTAATAAGTATAAGATTTATGTTATACCGATTTTAGATGAGTTCCCAAAGTATGGATACTTCGGTGACCTTGCAAAAGAATTACACAGTAAGTTCCCAGAAAATGATATTACACAGGCTACTGGGTATAATCGCCAATTCTTCTGGGAATCTTACATCCGCGCAAAAGCAGAAGGTATCAAGAGATTCGTTAACGAGATAACAAAGGTAGATATTAATTTGTTGAATGTAATTCTTGGTTGGTCTTTACAAAATGAAGTTTTTGTAAAAGTAACCGAAGGCCCTTTTGCGGATTTTGACTCTACCATAAAACTGAGAAATGGAGGTGAATTAAGTAATAAAACACCTGAAGACCGCCAGAAGATATATGATACTGCTATTCTTTACTGGGCAAATGAATTAACAAAGGCAATTAAAGAAGAAGACCCTTCCGCTTTAGTTACAGTAGGTATGTGGACAAGTGATTCCGCAGGGAGGATACCGTGTTCTGGTTTACCTCATGATGGTAAAGACCCGAGAATACCACCTCGTCCCTCAGTGTTGGGCGGAGAAACATCTCTAATCGATTTCATCGATATACATATCTATCCGTGGGATGGCACTTCAAAGGTCAATCCTGCTTGCCATGAGCATAGGCTTGTCAAAAAACCTGTTATCGTAGGTGAATACGGCGTATTTCCACCAGTGCCCATAGAGAGGGCTAAAGAGATGATGATTGAAATGTTATCGCAGGCTTACCAACTTGGTTATATAGGCGACCTGCACTGGGCTTGGGATTTAAGAAATATCCCCGGGCAAACATACAGTGCGGTATCTGATGGCTTATGTGAGTATCTAATGAATTGGAAAGGGTGGAGACCATATTTTCAGGGCGTAAAATAGTGTTTTATAAGGTTTTGAGCGGTGTATTTTCAAAAAGTAATTTTGAGATGATAAAAGATGACTATTTATACTTGTATAATCGTTCTATAGATTATTTGAGGTAAAGCGAAAAAAATATTCAGAGAGGAGAGTGATTATGGGGAGCGACTATTTCAAGAAGAGTTTCCGCAAGTATGTTGGATTCTCGATATTGTTCATAATGGTAGCATTATTTTTACCGCTCGCTTTTTGTGAGGAAACAAGTGGTAAAAGTGAGGGTTGGTATGTCCCGCAGATTATTGAAAATCCCGAGATTAGCAGATTAGATAGTGAAGGGGCAGGGGCATTATACCAAGTAGGTGAACTGAAACTATGCGTTTTGAAGGGTAGTTACTATGATATGGGATTTCAGCACGGGAGGTTACTTGCGCCTCATATCAGGCATGTTATTAAGGAAGGCTATATAAAAAAGGCTTTGTGGGATAATGGCTATACTCCTGAATATGTCTACCCGCAGTCAGCACGAATGTTGAAGAATGTGCCAGAAAAATACATAAAAGAAGCAAAGGGAATATTAGACGGTCTAAAGAAAGCAGGTATCGAAGATATTACACTTGAAGAGTTATTGTTAGGTTCTACCGTTGCAGAAATTTTACATTTCCCACCAGATACACCACCTGATAGTGGTAAGATTGGTTTTTCACCAGATTCTCCAAGTGTGCATACAAATATTGAAAATACCAAACCTGTTAATGCTCCTCAATGCACAAATATTTCTTTATGGGGAAAATGGACTGAAGGTGGGAAGATTTTGCATGGCAGAAACTTAGATTGGAGTATAAGGCGAGATGTTCAGGATGACGCGGTTGTATTCATATATATTCCGGAGGATGTAAAACCATATCTTCTTTTAGGCTGGGCTGGAGGTATAGGAAGTCTTACTGGAATGAATGTCTCTGGTATTACCGTAGGGCAGGCTACATTACCTACAATCAATAGCACTTTTGATGGGAGACCTTGCTTTGTTACAGTGAGAATGATGTTAGAACAGGAAACGCTTGATAAAGCAGTTGAGGTAGTAATAAAAGGTCCTGAAGGAACCGGCTGGAATTATATGATATGCGATGCAAAAATAAAATCTGCTCGGGCAATAGAGTCAGACTCTATCATAAAGAATATTTATACAGATAATGACCCAAAAGAAAATGAAGAAACTCGCCATTATTCTTTGCCAGATATGATTAGAAGAACTAATCACCCCGTTAGTAAGGATGGGTTAGTGGCGTTGGCAAAAAGGGTCGGTCCACTGTTGAAACCTCCGCTTAATGTACAAAATTGGGAACAGTTCCGTCTTATAATTGGTATATTTACCAATCATAATACTTATCAACGTTATGATTGGATAGGCAAGCAATTTCAAGAAAGGGATGGTAAAGGACCTATTACCGTGCAAACTTTGTTAGAGTTGCTTGCAAATGGTCCTGTTTTCAACTCAGACACCCTTCATTCTTGCGTCTTTGACCCAGAAGATTTAGTCATATATGTTTCGATTGCAGGCAATAATCCCCCCCTCACAGCAACGCGCCGACCTTATACTAAAATCAAACTTACTGATTGGTTAAAGTGAGTTTATTAATATTTTGTTAATTTCAATCCTTATTGGTTAGTGCCCGTGTCCGTGAGCGTGATGTGTAGCCTCGTGCAAAATTATTCCGCCCGCATTCACAGGAAATTGATTGCCATTGTTAAACTGTGCGTTTGGCTGTGGGTTGAATCTTAGAAATTCCACATGACCGTCCATATACAAGACATTACATCCACCTGGAGCGTGATTAAAATGCGATGGGTCATCATCGGCAATCTCATCCCACATAATTGGTATGCTGGATTGGGCAAGAGTCATTGCAGACGGATTATTAATGTCTGTGATTAAAAATCGTTCTATACCTTCTCTTAATCGGTATGCTTGCCTATTTGAAGCCAATAGCGAAGTGCCTGTAGGGTCAGGAGGAAATTCCCAATCACTATCCGCAATTCTTTTGCATTGTTCGGTTGTATTTGCTGGGTTGGTGATTTCATCCACTAATTCATCTACAGCGAACTCAAAAAATTCAAAGTCTGCGTCACTCTGGAACCAAGAAGGATTAAGAGCCCAGCCAAAGTAGACATAGGGATGCTCATAAACTTCGCATGGCTCTACTTTTCCATTGTTATGGATAGGGATGCCATTCAGAATCATATGCCCTTCTTCTAATGCTTCCTGATAGGTAGTGGCTGGATTATTCCCTTCGTCCCATAGACGAATTACAGGGCCTGCATAAGGAGAACTGGGGCAAACAAGCACCTGAAAATCACTCATATATTCAGGATATAGGACTTCCATATCCATTATAGTAGCAAGTCCAACAGTAGGGGTTCCGTCGCAATTAGTAGATTTGATAGGTGGGAACCTCTCACCTTTGGCTTCATTAGCATACATTTTTAGTGAGAGTCCTATCTGTTTGAGATTATTAGCGCAGGATGACCTACGAGCAGATTCCCTCGCACGAGCAAGAGCAGGAAGAAGTATTGCCGCAAGTATGCCTATTATTGCTATTACTACCAATAATTCAATAAGAGTAAAACCTCTCTGTTTCATATTATGCCCCTCCTATAGATTTAATATTAGGCTAAAAAGTAGTATGGATAATGAATGAAGAATAAGAATAGAATAAAGACATAAACCTGATATTGTGATTAAGATTGACTATTTGGTTATTCTAATAGCGGAGGAGCCCGAGAATGAAGATAAGTTATCTCTAATTGGGAGATAAATAAATTTTGCAATAGAGGTATAGGAAAAATCGCCTCCTCTAATTGAACTGCTATTGTTATATAAAGAAATGGAGTTGATGTAGTATGGGCTATGCAGATAGGGCAATGGTCCTCCGAAAGTTTTACGCACTCTTGAGTTTCCGATGTATGGAAATGCGCAGAAAGATGTATATAGGGAGCAAGAAACGAAACGGATAGGACCAGTGTAAATAGGAAATACCCTGCTGTATTAAGCGAATTTTTCTGTCTCTTCCGTCTCATAATAAAGATGGTTAAGTATTACATTGTAATACCATTATAGCAAAAATTTTTCATATTTGCAAGATTCTGACTAATATTACGATTAAGACCGAAAAAGCGAGGACTTACCTGTAAAAAGCAAGACTTGCAAAAGAAACTATACCACCGATTGGGTCAGGAGCCTGCCCATAATAAAGCAATTCACCTTTTTTAGCAGTGCCCTCTATAATCTTAAGCAGAGAGTAAATAGAGAACAGTCCGCATACTCTTCGTTTATTAAAATCTTTGTTAACAGATGAATAGAATTTTTCGGGGGCTACCTCCATCGCGAACTGCAAGTCTTCATAATCCCTTTGCCTTATATTTTCGCATATGGTCGGTGTTATTGAAAACGAGTCGCCAAATCTTCTCCCCACATGAGCAAGGTCTGCACCCGAAAGGACTAAAATTCGCTCTTCACTCTCGTTGATATATTCTGTAGTAGCATCTATAAACTCTTTCACATAAGGTATCTCTATAGGAGAGGAAACATTTTCTTCATCGATTGGTCCACAGAGGATAGGCACTATCTTTACATCTGTTCCGAAGAGGTAATTCAGCATAAGCACCTGAAATTCTATAGAGTGCTCCATCCTGTGCATAATCTCGCTTTGAAATGGGTCAAAACTAACTCGGTTAGCAACATAATCTATATACTCCTGATTAGTTAATAAAGTGCCCAGAGGTGTAGAAAAATGCTTGCGGGTCATTATATACGGAGTGTCCCCACCATTATGGCTAACCCCAAAAATAATCACTGTATTCGGCTTGGCACTTTGATATAACTTGTAGTATGCATACGCATACCCTAACGCACCTCGATTGAAATCAATATGCGGTGCAATCAAACCAACTATATCTACAGATGGCGATTCTTGCTCCGCAGGAAGAGGACCAGGTCCACCTTCCCGAGTAAAAAGTGAACCTAAATACGCTCCTAATTCATGTCGGGCGGATGAATAAGATTGCCCCGCATGGTATGGCATCCTAACCTTCTGCTGAAGAAACTCTTTCTCAATTTTCGATTTTATCTCTTGAAATCTATCGTTAAGCAAAAAACCGTGCTCATCGAGAAAATTTACTATACTTTCAATCTCCTCACTTGGGATTAAAGCACCCTGAAACTCCCTCGCAAATTCTAACTGAATATCCCTGAGAGTATGGTTTCCATCAAGACACGCGGCGATAAAAAACGCCGCAGGTGAAAGAGTTATCTCAGTCGGCACATAACCCAAAGGGTCGTGAAGACATATCAGTGTTTGCCCTTGATGATGTATAGGAAAAGCCTCAATATTCCTCAAAGGCGGATACGGCTTTTTTTCATTCTCATGCTCCATTCCTCTCAACCTCAATCACATAAAATAAGTTTATCACAATTAAACATTCCCCTTCTAAATATAATTTTTTTTTGTTTTACTTTCCCTCTCGATATATTGACCGCTGGCT
>CAZZMK010000371.1:0-3066 GCA_964655185.1 uncultured Nitrospirales bacterium
CCCAGAGGAAGTAAATCTTTTGCCTCAAGAAATGGATTATATTTTTGTTGACCCTCCTTATAATTTTGAACTGTGGGAAAATTTGATAAATGGCTTATTAGCATATAAGGTTATGAAGGGAGATACCTTATTGATAATAGAGCATAGCCAACAAAATCTCCCTCCTAACGCTTTTGGTAATCTTCTATTGAATCGCCGGGAGAGATATGGAGATACTTATTTGTCTTTTTATTGCTTTCCGAAAGACTAAAGTCCTCAGTATATTTTTACTTGATAATTAGTTTGGCACTAAACTACAATTTAACTAACTATTAACTATTATTGGAATTGTTTATTCTTAACTTTGCCCGCGCATAACGAATTTAAACACAAGGAGATACTTTATGAAAGGTTTAGGTAGTCGTAAGAATTTTCTCTGCATTTTGAGTTTATCGCTAATCGTTTTGTTTGCTATTGCTACTATTAATACTTTTGCTCAGGAAGATTCAGTAACTCCAGTTCCGCGTAAAGATAACTGGTGGCAGGAGAGATTTAAGGCAAATCAAGAAAGGATTCAACAGGGCAATGTAGATGTAATTTTTTTGGGAGATAGTATTACGCACGGTTGGGAGTCAGGCGGTAAAGAATTGTGGGAAGAATACTATGCGGACCGTAATGCGGTAAATATGGGCTTTTCTGGTGATCAGACTCAACATGTATTATGGCGCATCAAAAATTTGGACTGGGGCACTGTAAATCCAAAACTTGCAATTATTATGATTGGTACAAATAACTGTCATCATCATACTGGCGAGCAGATAGCAAAAGGTATAGAGGCTATTTTGGATGAGTTACATACTCGATTCCCACAGATGAAGATATTACTTCTCGCTATTTTCCCACGAGCAGATGTTCCTCAGGAAAAGATAGACAGAATAAATCTTGCAAATAAGATAATCTCGGAATTTCCCAAGACAAAGCCCTATGTATCCTTCCTTGATATTAACGCGGAGTTTCTCGATGAAAATGGTAATCTTCCAAAAGAGGTTATGCCAGACCTTTTGCATCCGAACAAAAAGGGATATGAAATCTGGGCGGGTGCAATGGAACCAAAAGTAGCAGAATTACTTGGCGAATATTCTGTTGAGAAACCTCCCAAAGGCTTTGTGCCATTGTTCAATGGCGTGGATTTAACTGGCTGGAAGGGATTAGTTGCAGACCCTATAAAGCGAGCACAGATGAGAGAAGAAGAACTTCGAGAAGCACAACAAAAAGCAGATGAAGAAATGCGAGCACATTGGAAGGTAGTAGATGGTATCCTTACATACGACGGGAAAGGTAATAACCTATGCACCGGCAGAGACTATGAAGATTTTGAACTACTTGTTGATTGGAAAATAGAATCAGGAGGTGATAGTGGAATTTACTTGCGTGGAACTCCTCAAGTGCAGATTTGGGATAACAAAGAAGGTATTGGCTCGGGAGGGTTATATAACAACAAAACCCATCCGAATAAACCGCTTGTCTTTGCTGATAATCCGGTGGGAGAGTGGAATAGATTTTTCATTAGAATTGTAGGAGATAAAGTAACTGTTTACCTGAATGATAAACTGGTTGTAAATAAGACCGTGTTAGAGAACTATTGGGATTATTCGCAACCTCTTTTCTCAAGTGGTCCTATTGAATTACAACATCATCACTCACCGCTATGGTTTAGGAACATTTTTGTTAGAGAGTTGCCACGAGGTGAAGGTTGGAAGAAATTGTTTAACGGTAAAGACCTTACGGGTTGGCAGGCATTCGGTGGAAATATAGATTGCTGGAAAGTGGAGAATGGTATGCTTGTTACTGAAGGTGGAGAAGGCTGTGGTTGGCTTGCTACTGTAGATGAGTATAGCGATTTCGAACTTGAGTTAGAGTTTAGGCTTCCGCCAGGTGGCAATAGTGGCGTTTTCATAAGAGCGCCGAAAGAAGGTAATCCCGCATTTGAAGGAAGTGAAATACAAATACTCGATGACTACGCAGACCAGTATAAAGACCTCAAGCCGTGGCAATTTTGCGGTAGTATTTATGCTACTGTACCACCGTCGCGGAGAGTTTCTCGCCCAGCAGGTGAATGGCAAAAATACCATATTACTTGTATCGGCTCAAAAGTACAAGTTTGGCTGAATGGAGTTAAGATTATAGACGCAGACCTAAATGACCATTTGGATAAGGTTAAAGACCATCCGGGTTTGAAGAGGACAAAGGGATATATAGGTTTGCAAAATCACGGGACTCGTTTAGAGTTTAGAAATTTGAGAATTAGACCATTGAATTAATCGTAATAGAGGAGATGCAGATATGAAATTAGCCCAGCCCGGTGCTGAAATATTTGTACCCGATGGCTCACCGTTAGATATTGCTCTTTCTCGCACTACTCATCTTGCAGTTGGTGCGCATCAAGATGATATAGAGATAATGGCTTATGATGGTATCCTCGCCTGCTTTCAGAATCCCGATAAATGGTTCTCTGCAGTGACTGTCACCAATGGAAGTGGTTCTCCAAGAACCGATATCTATGCTAACTATACTGACGAAGAAATGATGAAAGTACGTAGGAAAGAGCAGAAAAAGTCTGCTGTTGTCGGTGAGTATTCGGTTCAATTCTTGCTCGACTATCCCAGCAGTGCAATAAAAGACAAATCTAATCGAAGCCCAGTGGATGATTTGAAACAAATTTTACTTGCTACAAAGCCTGAAATTATCTATACCCATAACCTCGCAGATAAGCACGATACGCATGTAGGTGTAGCAATTCGCCTTATTCAGGCTTTACGCGAACTGAAAGATGAATATAAGCCTCAGAAACTTTACGGATGCGAAGTATGGCGTGACCTCGACTGGATGACCGACGAAGATAAGGTCCCATTTGATGTATCCTCGCACGAGAATCTTCAGTCTGCTCTACTTGGCATCTTTGATTCTCAAATTTCAGGCGGGAAAAGATATGACCTTGCTACTATGGGAAGAAGAAAAGCCCACGCTACTTACTTTGCATCTCACGGTGTTGATACCGCAACATCATTAATATTTGGAATGGACTTA
>CAZZMK010000372.1:0-4614 GCA_964655185.1 uncultured Nitrospirales bacterium
AAAAATAAAGAAGGAGTGAAGGTATGAAGAAGTATATAGTGGGAATTATTGTGTTAGGTATCATAGGTGCTCTTGCTTTTCCTATTGTAAATTTAATTGTTGGTCCTCCCGTTGGTACTTCCTTGACTGATAGAAGAATTGATGAGCCGTTGTTTGCTAAAGTCTTACCTATTCTTGAGAAGAAATGTGTTAACTGCCACACTACCGAATACAAATTACCATTTTATGCTAATTTCCCTATAGCCAAAGGGATAATAGAAGCGGATATAAAACTTGGCTTATTTTATATGAATATGGTTAAGGAACTATTCCCAGGCGAAAACAAACCTCCTACAGAAGTTGCTCTTGCTAAGATTGAACATACGACGCTTATGAATGAGATGCCTCCTTTTAGATACGTTGCTCTTCACTGGGATAGCATGCTTTCCAAAGATGAACAAAATCTTATTATTGACTGGGTGAGAGAAACACGAGCGAAATACTACGCCCCTGCGGAATTCCCGGAAAATGTTAAGAGAGAAGTAATTCAGCCATTACCTCAAAAAGTTCAGGTCGATGAAAGAAAAGCAAAGTTAGGAGATAAGTTGTACCACGATAAGAGACTTTCTAAAGATAATTCATTGGCGTGTGCGGGATGTCACGATTTAGCAAAAGGTGGAGTAGATAGAAAAAGATTTTCTGAAGGTGTAGGTGGAGCAGTTGGTGGCATAAATGCTCCCACAGTCTACAATGCTGTTTTCAATTTTGTCCAATTTTGGGATGGCCGTGCAGCAGATTTAAAAGAACAAGCAGATGGTCCTGTTAATAATCCCATTGAAATGGCATCTAATTGGGATGAAGTAAAATCCAAACTCATACAAGACGAAGAGTTTACAAAAGAATTTCTCGAAGTATATCCTGAAGGTTACGGGAAAGATTCCATAACTGAGGCTATTGCTGAATTCGAGAAAACTCTAATTACGCCAAATTCAAGATTTGACCAGTTTTTGATGGGTAAGTCCGATGCTTTAACTCAAGAAGAAAAAGAAGGATACGCTCTATTCAAGAAATATCGTTGTGCTACTTGCCATGTTGGGAAAGCAATGGGTGGTCAGTCTTTTGAGAAGATGGGGTTAAAGGCGGATTATTTCAAGGATAGAGGAGGAGAAATAACTGAGTCAGACTTAGGTAGATATAATGTAACTAAAAAGGAAGAAGATAAACATAAATTCAAGGTCCCTATTTTGAGAAATATTGCGTTGACTCCTCCATATTTGCACGATGGTTCCACCGACGACTTGCAAAAGGTAGTAAATATAATGCTTAAGTATCAGGTCGGATTACAGATTCCCAAGTCTGAAGAAGAGAAAATAGTAAAGTTCCTAAACACACTAAATGGTGAGTATCAAGGCAAGTTACTGCAATAATAGGAATATTTGTATCTCTTGAAATATTATTAAGTGATTGTTTTGTTTATTACAAAACTCATATGAAGAATGAACCCTGTATATCTCACTGAAGATGAAAAGGTCTTTAAAGCAAGTTTAGAATGGGCACATAATATTCTCAAGGAATGTACAGCCTGTCCAAGGTCTTGCAAAGTTAACAGATTAAAGGGTGAAATAGGCTTTTGCAAAATTGGGAGATATGCTCGCATATCAAGTGCTTTCCCACATTTTGGTGAAGAGTCGTGTCTTGTCGGATGGAGAGGGTCTGGAACTATTTTCTTTAGTGGATGTAATCTGAATTGTGTTTTTTGTCAAAATTACGATATTAGCCAATACCCTTCTGGACCAGAATGCTCTCCTGAAGTAATTGCGGAAACCATGCTAAATTTGCAGTCACTGGGATGCCATAACATTAATTTGGTATCTCCTTCACATGTTATTCCACAAATTATTGAAGCCCTTTTTATCGCAAGGCAAGAGGGACTACGATTACCAATTGTTTACAATACAAATGCTTACGACTTGGTTGAATCGCTAAAAGTACTTGCGTGTTGGGTAGATATTTATATGCCTGATATAAAGTATTGGAAAGAAGAATCTGCATCAAAGTTTTCAAATGCGAAAAATTACCCTCAAACTGCTAAGGAAGCGATAAAAGAAATGCATCGTCAGGTAGGCGACTTGCAATTAGATGATAATGGCATTGCGGTTAGGGGGTTATTAGTTAGACATCTTGTTATGCCAAATTTAATTGATGAGACTAAGGAAATTCTTAAATGGCTATCCAAGGAAATATCCCCTAATACATACATTAATATAATGGCTCAGTATAGACCTACTTTCAAAGTGCCCAACAACCCTAAATATATTGAAATAAATAGAAGACCAACTTATATGGAAATGCAAGAAGCGTTTTCTTACGCCAAATCAGTTGGGCTAACTCGTTTTGCTGATTAAATTGAGAAACTATACTAACCTTCTCCTCATACGAAAAGCAAATACAGTCGTAATAATGATAACCAGCAACACTAATGCGAATGTTGTATGTGAAGATAGTTCTTCTACCACAGTAACATGGAAAGTATAAGTAGACGGTGCCTTTTGTCCATTGTCATATTCACAAATATAAATACCAGAATCTTCTACTTGTGCGTTAGGTATCCATAGAGAACGACAATGCGTATTTAATCCTCTTGCTTCTAAGTCACCATTTACTTTACTCCATTTGAATGTGGAATTAATTGCTACCGGGTCAGGAACGCGTAGGCAAATATCAGCACCTACTTCAAATATCCCTCCTAATGTAGCAGAACTTCTGCAAGGCTCACAATCGTACCCTGGATATACTTCAGGATTTAACGCAGAATTGAGATATGCTTGTTTTTTCTCTCCGTAACTCATATTAGAACGAACAAAATACTCATACTCTTGTTTATTGGTCCAACCATCTCCATCCGCATCCCCCTCAGGACCAAAATATTGAGATAATAATTGATAGTCAGATGGATTAATGATATTTACACGGATATTGAAACTCGGATCAATCGCCTGGGCAGCAATGGAAATGACAGTTGGTATCATTGTGGATTCTTGATTTCCTAATGTCATATACCCCGCTAACATTTGAGGAAGGCCATAGAAAATGGTATAAACAACTCCATTTTCTCCACCACAATCGTAAATCATTCTTTGCATATTGTGATTAAAAGCATTGACAGTTATCTGATGAGATACTCCACCTCTACTCGTAAAATCTATATCCTGATTTTTATAACATTCAGTTATTAGTGCGAATTCAAGAGCATCAAGCATACCGTTTCCAGAAATTATTATTGGTTCTATAGAAATTTGCCCCCCATTCAAATCACACTCCTCTGGACTAAAGGATAAACCTTCTGCACCTTGTTCTCCGAGAAGTACATAGTAAGCACTCAGATTTTCATGTAGATACCACATTCCCATTTCAATCTCATAGTCAGGATATCTCACAAAATCGTGGTATTCCCACTCGCCGTTATACCAGAAATCCCCATTTCCCTCAGCATTGCCCGTGCCAGGTCCTCCAAGGGGCTTTCCAGTGGTATCAACTATTGTATCATTATCTACTACTCCTAATATTACACTCCCTCCAGTGGCACCAGTTGCATTAACTATTACTTGATACACTTTATTGCCTTGAATGTTAGATACAGATACGAGAGGTAAAGTATTTTGATTACTATCTTTTGCCACAAAGTCATCTGTATCTACTCCTGATACAGCCTCACTGAAAGTTACCTCAAATACTGCATTTTCTCCTTGATTACTTACTAACTTAATCATATATACTTTCGGATAATCAAGCCATAAATTTATAAACTCCGACATACATCTCTGAGCCAATATTTTATATCCCGCTTGTGAGAGATGTATGTCTCCATCAAAGAGTGCATCGGGATGTACTAATGAGCAAGGGTCTCCCCCAGGGAATGGGTCATAAGATGGATACCCACCCGGATATGGAACTGACTGAGGAGGTAGATTAATTGGAGTCGAAGTACCAAAGTGATATTGCATTAAGCCTAAATTATGAACATAGTAAACTCTGGGTTTACTATCTGCAAGTGCTCTCTTTGCCTGTTCGAATCTTGCAAAAGCGCCTTGCTGGTCACAAATTGAACATCCTCCTCTATCCCTTCCACCAAATGTATAACCGCATAATGCAATTCTGATATCAGGTCTGACCGCTAAAATATAGTCTATAATACCTTCAATATAATTTACTATGTTGTTAATGATGTATTCTTCCTGCTCGGGATGAGAAAGCATATCGCAATTCCACCTCGAAGTTTGAGGAGTTCCGCGAAGAAAATCATTTCCACCAATAGTCATAACTACAGTATCTATAGTAGGGTATTTATTAAGTTCGTCAATCACATTTTGAATGTAGTTATACTCATCGGGATAGAACTCAAATGCCCTTGCACCCATAATCGCCGTTTTACTTCCTCTTTCCCTTATGTTCTCAAGCCCAGGTGTTTCCAAAAATATCTCCTTAAAAGTTCTAAAAGCCCACATAAACCCTGTCCAACTATCGCCTACTAATAGCACACGAGGAACCTCTTCTTGAGCAAAAGAATTCAAAGAAGTTGTAGAAGCAACAGAGAATAGTATGACCAGAGATGTTATTATTACTCTGCTACTCTTC
>CAZZMK010000373.1:0-13797 GCA_964655185.1 uncultured Nitrospirales bacterium
AAATCCCGCAGATTTCACACTACTTATATGCATAGCGGAAACAATCGACCCTAAAAAAAACTTATATAAAGCATTTGAAAAGAAAAATGGTGTAATTGAATCTCCCAATTTAACTGTCAGCGAACTCAAAGAATGGATACAAAAAGTAGTAGCAAACTCAAACAAGAAAATCTCTCCTTCTGCTCTCGACGAACTCATAGCAAGAACTGGTATTAATCTCTCCGATATTACCAATTCACTAACTATTCTCCTTAACTATACTGGCAATAAAAGTAAAATAGAAGTAGAAGATGTGATTTATGCGTGTGCAGATGTTGCGGAAGAAACGGTATGGAATCTCACAGATGCAATAGCAAACGCAAATGCGGGGAGAGCATGGGAGGTATTGAATGACCTCATTAATCAGGGCAAAACTGCCCCAGAAATTATAGGCATTATACAATGGCTATTAGAAAATGCATACAAAACAACATCTGCATCAGAGGAAAAACCCAAAAGTGCTTACGTTGAAAATAAAGTCGCTCCACTTGCCCAACGGTTAGGTTTGAAAAAACTCATCCAAGCAATGAATCTATGTAATGAGGTAACCGCCCAAATCAGACAGTCAGGAGCAAATGAGAGATTAGCACTTGAACTACTTGTACTAAAATTATCTACTCATTCCTCTAAATAGCAGTATACAAATCTTATTTTATCCTCCCATTTTGACTACTCTTCAACACTTCACAAATTCTAAAACTAAACACTTAACAGGGCAACTCCCAACCCTTGCGGTACTCTTTCGTGATTATCTCTTGTGGATTTGGCACATTCTTTACTACGCCATTAACATTGTCCCAAACTAATTTCTTACCCGTCTTAATTGCAAGATTGCCAAACTGTACCATCTCAGTAAATGGACCTGAATAATTAAAGTTTGAGCAAGCAGGCTTATCTTTTTCTCTACAAGCCCTAAGCCAATCATAGTAGGGATTTTCATCGGGAATTCTCTCGATAGTCGGTGTTGGCAATGTATAATCTTTCATTAGCGAACTCGGAACCAACCTTGGTTCTCCACCATATTCACCGGCGGTGAGCATTCCTTTCTCTCCAATAAACAAGGAGCCATTCTTATTATCATCCCCGAGCACTTCGTTTTCAGGTATACCCTCAGGTCTCTTGGGTCTATTGTATATTTCCTCTCCCGTCGATTCATCTTTCCAATGACCATCATACCAGTATACATCAACAGGTCCCATATCTCCCCTTGCAGGGAAAGAATACTTTATCGTAGTGGCAATTGGGAAAGTAAGGTCGTTTCTACCTTTTTCCCATATCACCTCAACTGTGAATTCAGGCGCTTCATACAGTTTCAAAGCCCAGTAAGCAGGGTCCATAATGTGGCACGCCATGTCACCAAGTGAGCCTGAACCGTAAGCCTGCCATGCACGCCAATCATGCGGAGCAAGTTTATGGTTATATGGCATATATGGTGCTCCATTCAACCACCTATCCCAATCAAGGTGCTCAGGTGTAACTTCAGGAGGTAATGGTTCTGTGCGTCCTTGATTATCCCATACGGGTCTGTGCGTCCAGATATGAACCTCTTTGACCTGACCAATTGCGCCACTCCATATCATTTCGCATAGCACTCGTACCCCATCACCACAGTGCCCTTGATTCCCCATTTGTGTTGCCACACCCATTTCTCTTGCAGTCTTAGTTAGGAGCCTTGCTTCAGCAATAGTATGCGTCAAAGGCTTTTGGACATACACATGTTTACCTAACTTCATTGCAGTATACGCAGCGTGGGCATGAGAGTGGTCTGGCGTGGAAATAGTCACCGCATCGATTTCCTTCATTTCCTCAAGCATGTTACGATAGTCTTTATACTGTTTAGCCTTGGGAAGTCGATAAAAAGCCTCCTCCGCTCTCTTCCAATCAACATCACATAAAGCAACTACATTGTGGCCAAGTTTATGACAATTCATTATGTCCGAGAGACCTTTCCCACCAGCACCAATAGCAGCAACATTCAACTTCTCATTTGGCGACACTTTACCAGGAACAACTTTCGCAGTGTTAGGAGTCTGGGCTACCGAACTAACAGTAACCGCAGTAGTCGAAACCATTAGGAATGCTCGTCTTGTAATCTTACTCAATTCTTTCTTATCCATGTAACTCTCCTTCTAATTGTGATTGATTAGTCTTTACTAAAATAAAAATTAGTTTATTATATTACCACTATTCCGTAGAGTAAAAATAAACTATCTATAAGGATTTCATTTCTCGAAGGGTTTAAAAGGAATCATGGTATAAAATGCTTCCGATTGAGGCAACAATTCTCCGAAAAGTATTCCGTTCATCTCTCTAACTAAAATTCTCCTCCCACATACCGGACATACAATCTCAGAGTTAATTTCAACCTCTTCTCCAATACGTATATGAGTACTACAAAATGGACAGCACAAACTCCTCTTGTCTCGTTTATAAAAATCTTGGATTATGGAATGAATCCTCCCGTTGTTATAAGCCTCTACAAGAGCATCTGCATATTCAGGGTCAAGTTGAGTACCTTTCGACTCTATAATTCTCTCTATTGCTACCTCTGGGTCCATACCTTTCCTATATGGTCTATTACTAGTCATAGCATCAAATGCATCTGCGACTGCAATTAATCTGCCCTCAGGAGGGATATTATTACCTTTCAGTCCATAAGGATAGCCTTTACCATCATATCGCTCATGATGATATAAGCAGTATGGAACTATAGGTTGAAATAGAACAATATCTCTCAAAAGTTCAGCACCTTTTACAGGATGTATTTTCATTTTTTCAAATTCTTCATCGGTAAGTGGTGCTGTTTTTCTTAAAATGGCATCATCAACTGCTATCTTACCAACATCGTGCAAAACCCCACCCATATAGACCTCTTCTAACTTATTTTCAGGCCAGCCCAACACTTTCGCAATCTCAATTGAAAATTGAGTTACTCTCCAGGTGTGCCCAATCGTATAATGGTCTCTCAACTCTACCGCATTCGCAATCGCAGTAAGTGTATCTCTGTATCCCTGTTTTATCATCTCTAAATATTGAGCATTTCTTAGAGCAATTGCGGAAGGTCCTGCTAATGCTACAAGCATTTCCAGGTCCTCTTGTGTAAATTCTCTTGAGCCCTTACGAGAATCCACATAAATAACACCTAAACAGTGGTCCTGATATATCAGTGGCACACACATAATTGAATGTATCCTGTGCTGAATAATACTTGAGGAAGAAGTTTTGAATCTTGAATCTTTAAGAGCATCTTCTATCAATATCGCTTCTCGCTTATTAAAGGCTCTATTCACTACAGAAGAAGATATCGTAAATTCTTCATCCTTAGATATTACAAATTCAGGAACTAACCGCTTCTTCCTCCTATGCCATAGAAGTATTGCACCATTATCAGCAGGAAGTAAGGCAAATATTTGGTCCATAATTTTTGAAAAAAGGGCATTTATATCATGTTCGCTTGCTATTATTTGATTTGCTTGATAAATCGCCTTTAGTCTCTTCTGGAGAATAGTAAATTGTTCATGCGCAGGCACACGAGGGAGTTCCAACAAAGTATGTTGAATCTTTAGCAAATCTGTCCCCTCAGGCTCCGTCGCAAATTGAGTATCTTCAAATATAGACGGTGAACTATCGGGTTTTGTTTCTGCTTCTATCTCGTATCTTAGCAATTGGGTCCCTAAACGAATAACATCCCCAGGCTTCAAAAAATATTCTTTAACTTTCGTAGACCCAACATAAGTACCATTTCCACTATTTAAATCTTTAAGTAAGATTCCCTTATCAGTAGGGACAACCACAGCATGTTTTCGAGAAACTTTTGGGTCTTCGATACAGATAACATTTTCTTGACTTCTACCTATTGTCAATTCCCTGTCAATAGGAAATACTGAACCCTTATTCGGTCCTGTTAATATAACTAATCTACCTTTCCACATAACCAAACTACACGCCTCAATTATATTGTTTCTCTCCAAAAAACAATTTTATTGCCCAGAAAATTCTCTATACTTTCCTAATATCTCATCATCAGATAACTTATCGATTATCATCCTAACCCGTGTTTTAATCGATTCGCCTTGTTTAAGGTCCTTCCCAAATAGAGAAAAATACATCGAATAATGTGACTCTCCTATCTCAGGAGCCATAACCGAGAAGCAATTATCCTTTTCAGCCATTTGTAGAACAACCAGACCTGTGTCTTTGTCTCTGCGGTATATTATAGGTTCAGCAAAAAAAGGTCTTATAACCCAATCAACAGGGCTCGGAGGATATGTCCAACGACCGTCTTTAATAATTTCAACTGCTTTTTCATCTCTCGGAAAAGCATGCCATACACCTAATTCGGGAGGAGTAGAGACAAACTTAACTTCACCCGTCTCAGTCCTTGCATAAATATAAGGCTCTGGAAAACGCTCCGTAAGATAAGAAGATAAAAATACTTCAAAGTTGGGTAAATCAATCTCCGCCTTAACAGATATACTCATATCAACAGTTTTAGAATTAATCCACTCATAAATTGCTTTCAATTCAAACGGGGTATGCTCAGAAGGTTTCCAAACCACCTCAATACTTCTGGAGTCAATCAGCCTTGCTGTACTTTCAACATCTCTCATACCATCACCAAATCTATAATTGGTCTTAAAAACCCTGTAAAAATTCAATATCCCTGGAAAATGCGATAAGCAAATCTCCGGAGATACTAAATTCAAAGGTTCAAAACCCAAACTCTTTCCCTCGGGTCTAAATATACCTTTTAACCAACCTGTATCTACTAAAAATTCCCCTTCGCGATTGGATGTTACAAAATATTTCAGAGAGGAAGGATTCCCCGACACAGTTTCCTTCTCTTCCCCAAACAATTTCTTCACATCGTAGTAAACATAATTCTGTTTTGCCGCATCTTCAGTACCTTTAGCATGGGCTACCCAAAGTTCTAAATCAGTAGGACAATACAACACACTGTGTAAGTTAACATTGACCATTGCAACTGCCTTTAGTATCTCAAGGGCTATTTTTTGGTCAATCTTCCCGTAGTTCTCTTTAATTCTCGTTGCCATCCCTTTATACCTATGGTCATAAGAATTTGAGCCATAAGGCAAGTTAGGTGCATTTGCACACGTCTGGAGAGACCTTATTGTCGGGTCCATTGCTTCATCTGCACGCATAACCGCATTTTCTATAGGTATCGCATATTCAACCGTCTCTCGGGGGTCATTGTCCTTGAAAATTGCAACATGATTCGCACAGGTTTCATATGCAAGAGCACGATTCTCCTTGCCATCCGCAATCACATAGTTATACCCTACAGTATGTCTTGCTCTCTTAATAATTCGGGTAACCTCATCCAAATTAGACGCCTCTTCAAGAATTCTGCGAAGAAGGAACTCCAACGGAATCCCATCAATCCTTCTATCCTTGTTTGTAGCGCCTATCTGTGCTACGGAAATCTTTTGCATATTCATACCAGATAAAACGCCTATTGCACAGGCATATCCTACAGACACAAAAGGGTTAAGTCCATTTGGCTCATAACACACCAGAACTGCGGTATCCTGAATACCCGCCTCCATTATCCAGTCAAAATTTCTCCCATGATACAGTTTCCCATCCGCAGTAGCCTTACCCCAAACAGCAAATGAACTACATCCCCTTTCCGTTATAACAGAGACCACATGAATCCTGCGTAAGTCCTGAAGAGACACACCCGCACCATCAGCCATACCTTCAAGTTCCCTTTGATACCTGGGCGGGATATAAGGTGAACATAATCTCCAGGTTATATCCAAAATGAGTTTTGAAGCAATCTTAGGCAAACCAACCTCCTCCTTTGCAAGTTCAAGAAGGTCGTCAAACCTCGACAAACTTTTTCTGATAATATCCCTTAACAAAACCCCACGCTGATAGCCCATTTCATAAGGTGTACCCTTCACATGCAACACTCTCGTAGACTCTATTTCCTCCAGACGTGCTTTACTCATCTCAACACTCTCTTTAGGTCCACGAGAAGGGTAAAGCCAAAAGTAGAATCCAAGAGCAAGTGCTACAATTAGAAAAATTACTGGTAACAAAAACTTAAGTCTTTTCATCGACTAACCTCCTAAAAATCAGAAAACCGCAATTTATCTCGGTTAGAATATTATACTCTTATAACCCTTATTATGACTCTTTTAATATGATATAGGTTCTTATGACTAAGGATAAAAAGAAAATACCTGACTATTATAACCTTTCAGACCCAATAAAATTATTACCCGAAATTGGCGAGAAAAGGGAAAAAAAACTCAATGCCATCGGCATTTTCACAATAAAAGACCTCATATACTATCCTCCAAGAAGATACGAAGATAGGAAAAAACTTCTTCCCATCAAGCAAATTGAGCCCAACAAAGATTGTACCCTCTTACTCACCGTAGTAAGCGCCCGCACAGTATACTTGAACAAAGGAATTTCTCAAGCAAGAGTAATACTAAAAGATGATACAGGTAAGATAGAAGCAATATTTTGGGGAAGAGGATATCTCGCAAAATCTACATTCATAGAAGGTAAGAAGTTTTTCATATTTGGCAAACCAGAGATATATAACCATAGACTAACCATCTCGAACCCAGAATACGAAGAATTCGTAGAGGAAGAAGAAAATATTCACACAAACCGCATAGTCCCAATATATACATTACCAGAAGGCATATCTCTCCGCTCATTCAGAAGATGGATTTTCGAAACCCTCCAGAAAGTAGTGATTTCTGACCCATTATCAGAAGAATTCTTGAAGGAAAGAGGTTTACTCACATTACCCCAGGCAATTCAAAACCTACACTTTCCCCCAAAGATAGAAGATGTAGAAAAAAGTAGGAAACGATTAGCATATAACGAGGTAGTACGAATTCAAAAAAGATGGATTAAATGGAAGAAAACAGAATTTGATGGGAATGCCTGTATCCATAATACAAATGGAGAATTACTAAAGAAATTCAGGGATAGCCTTACATTCAAACTAACCTCTGCTCAAGAAAAAGCAATAAGCGAAGTACTAAAAGATATGTCATCCCCTAAACGAATGTTTCGCTTAATTCAGGGTGATGTTGGTTGTGGTAAAACATTAGTTGCTTTACACGCAGTGCTTTCTGCGGTTGACAGTGCCTATCAAGTAGCTGTAATGGCACCTACAGAAGTACTTGCTGAGCAACATTACTTCAACTTCTCGAAAATGCTTGCTAATTTCCCAATAACAATATCCCTTCTGACGAGTTCTATAAGAAATTCAAAAGATGTCAGGAAACAGATTTCTGAGGGAAAAACAAATATAGTTATTGGTACTCACGCCCTATTTCAAGAAAGCACAATCTTTAACAAACTTGGATTAGTAGTAATAGATGAACAGCATAGATTTGGTGTTTTGCAAAGACAAAAATTATGTCTGAAAGGTTCCTACCCCGATATTCTCTATCTCTCTGCCACTCCCATCCCGAGAACACTCGCTCTAACTGTATACGGAGGTATGGATATCACTGTAATTGATGAACTTCCACCGGGCAGACAACCTATAAAAACTTACATAATAAAAAAAGAAAAAAGAGAAAATTTATACAAATTCATAATAGAGCAGGCTCATCAAGGTAAAGCCACTTACTGGGTTTGCCCAAGTATCGAAGAAAGCGAAGCACGAGAAGACCTAAAACCTCTCCTAAATATCTATTCCGAACTATCTAAAGGAGTTTTCTCATCACTACGAACCGACATCTTGCACGGAAAACTATCTTTTAACGAAAAAGCAGAAGCAATAAACAAATTTGCAAACGGTAAAACAGATGTCCTTTTTTGCACAACTGTAATCGAAGTAGGAATTGATGTCCCCCACGCAACATCATTAGTTATTGAAAATGCGGAATGTTTTGGATTAGCGCAACTTCATCAATTAAGGGGAAGAGTGGGGCGCGGACCCTACCAATCATATTGTTTCCTACTTCCTCACAACCTCTCCCCAATAAGTGCTAAGAGGCTCAAAATACTATGCTCTACCAATGACGGCTTTAAGATATCAGAGCAAGATTTATTACTGCGAGGCCACGGAGAAATTCAAGGACTAAAACAATCCGGAGAATCCGACTTAAAATTTATCGACTTTTCAAAAGACCTTCAGATTATTCAACAAGCCCGCGATGATGTATTCTCAGGAAAAATATAAGTTAAAACTCTAGGAAACTTAATAAAAATTAAATTAGTCTACTCATATAACCAATTAAGTAGACTTGAACTCGACTTTTTTCATATAGTAATAGAAAAAATCTGTGATAAATATAGTTCACAGTCTCAACCCATAAATAACAAAAATTCAAACATCAATAAGGAGACGGAATATGAGTAATAAGTTCAAGATGACAAGAAGAGACTTTGCTAAAACAGCAGCAATCGCAACTTTCGCAGTAATAACTAAGGATGCGGTATCAGCAGAGAAAAATATCGACACGCTAAAAATCGGTCTCATTGGCTGTGGCGGTAGAGGCTTCGGAGCGGTAAAAGATTGCCTCAATGGAAACGATAATGTAGTTGTGGTGGCTTTGGCAGATACTTTCGAAGACAAACTTAAAGCATGCCGTCATAAATTAGAAACCATGAAAAGAACCGACCCAAAGTGCGCAAAAAAGATTGATATAAAAGATGACCACTGCTTTGTGGGATTAGATGCGTGGAAAAAAATCCTTCAAACCGATATCGATATAGTTATTCATGCTACACCACCTTATTGCAGACCGGAACACATTGAAGCGGCAGTAGAAGCGGGAAAACACATCTTTACCGAAAAACCAATCGCAGTAGACCCAGTAGGTGTCAAACGCTTCATGAAAGCAGTAGAAAAAGCAAAAGAGAAAGGACTTTGCTTCGCAACAGGAACTCAAAGACGCTCCAGCAACGCATATAGAGAGACCGTAAAAAAGATTCAGGATGGTGCTATCGGTGAGATTATAGCAGCGAGAGTATATTGGAATGGTTCTCTTCCATTTTGCCATGAACGTAAGCCCGGCTGGAGCGATTTAGAATATCGTCTCCGCAATTGGTATAACCAGATATGGACCTGCGGAGATAATATTGTGGAACAACACATACATAATATCGATGTTATCAATTGGATAATGGGTACACACCCTGTAAAAGTAGTTGCCTCAGGTGGAAGAGCATGGAAACCAAGAGAGGAAAAATACGGAGACCTTTGGGACCACTTCGAATGTGATTTTGAATATCCAAACGGCGTACACATGTTTAGTTTCTCCCGACACTGGAATAATTCCAAAGAAGATGTCTTCGAAGAGGTATTCGGAACTAAAGGGAAGAGCAGATGTAATGACATGGGCAAAGATACCATAAGTCCTTATGAGCAAGAACATATCGACCTTGTCAGAGCCATTAGGAACGAAATACCTTACCTGAACACAGGAATGGAAACCGCAATAAGCACCATGACCGCTATAATGGGTAGAATATCCGCCTATACAGGGCAAGAAATTACTTGGGATGATGTTATGAAATCCAATTTGAGTATCGTTCCAGAAGAATTAGATTGGAGTAAGCCCTACCCAATCGGTCCTATACCTGTTCCAGGTGAAACAAAATTTGAATAAGTCATAAAAAATAATATCTTACCTAAGGCAGATGAGGATATTTCTCATCTGCTATTTCGTTTTATATCTCCACCTAACCACTTAAGATATATAAAGGTAATATTGATATAATCTATTTAAATCGTTCTAAAACTAAAAGGGCACCAAATGAAACTTATCCAAAACCTATTAAAATCAAACTCCATTTTTGTGTTAGCACAATTTTCAATTTTAACCATATCAATATTTTATATAGTGCCTACTTACACAGATGAACTCATAACAGAAATTAAAAGAGATTGCATAATAAGTTATTCAGGAGATGATTTCTGTTGGTTTCATCCTCGCCTTGCAACAATCCCAATAATTGACAACAACGGCTACCCCCGAATACTTATGACCTTGCAAAAGCACCTAATGGTATCAGATTATTATTCAGGTATCTACATATCTTACACCGATGACGGAGGTAAAACCTGGACAACTCCACAATTAGTACCTGAACTGGATTGGGTCAAAGAGGAAGATGGAGTAACCGCAAGTGTATGCGATGTAACTCCCGGTTGGCATCAAAAAACTAAAAAATACTTAGCCATCGGTATTAGGGTCAGGTATGATGACAAAGGACATCAAGTTAGGGATAGAGCAGGCAGAGTTGAAGGAGTATATGCAGTATACGACCCAGTTAATAATAAATGGACAAACTGGAAGAAATTAGACTTCAAGGGAGAATTAGAAAACTGCTTCTCAACAATGCCTGGGTGTACTCAATGGATTGTTGAAGATGATGATTCAATCCTTCTACCTATCTACTTCGCAAAAACAATAGAAGACAACAATAAAAATTATTCCGCCACCGTAATTAGATACACATTTGATGGAGAAAATCTAAAATTTGTAGAAAACGGCGACATACTTACACTGAATATTCCAAGGGGATTGTGCGAGCCCTCTTTAACCAAATTTCAGGGCAAATACTATTTAACTTTGAGAAATGACGAAAGAGGCTACGTTACTTGTAGCGATGATGGCTTGCATTACAAACCAATAAAGCCCTGGGTATTTGATGACGGCTCAGAATTAGGTAGTTACAATACTCAGCAACATTGGGCAACTCACAGCGATGGCTTATTTCTTATATACACCCGTAAAGGCGCCAATAACGACCACATAATTCGACACAGAGCACCCTTATTAATAGCCCAAGTAAATCCCGATTACGACAATATATGCGTCATAAGAAATACAGAAAAGATTGTATTTCCTGAAAGAGGGGCAACAATGGGCAACTTTGGTGTATATCCTGTTTCGCCAAACGAAACCTGGGTAACAGTTGGTGAAGGGATGTTTAACAATGCCCGTGCAAGAGGAGCCCAAGGTTGTGTTCTATTGGGAAGAATCGTATGGAGCACCCCTAACAAACAAGTCACTCATATCTTCAAGCCTTTCCCAAATAAAAATTGAGAACAACAAGAAATGAACAAGCAGAAAATAGAGATTCTTCTTGAAAAGGCAGAAAAACCATCAAGATATTTAGGAAACGAGTGGAATTCCATTAGAAAAAATAAAGAGGATGTTACAGTTAGAATTGCCTTAGCCTTTCCTGACCTTTACGAATTAGGACTGGGAAACCTCGGTTTACAAATCCTATATTCAAAACTAAACGAACTTCATTATGTATGGGCAGAGAGGGTATATGCACCCGCTCCTGACCTTGCTAAAACCTTAATTGAAAAACAAATTTCTCTGTTCCTCTGGGAGTCCAAAGACCCTGTAAAATCAGTTGACCTGTTAGGATTTACCCTTCAGTCTGAACTTACATACACTACCGTGCTAAATATACTTCATCTCTCACAGATACCTATATTCTCAGAACAACGCGACGACACCCACCCCCTCATATGTGCAGGAGGACCTTGCTGTGCCAACCCTGAGCCTTTGGCACCATTCATAGATTTCTTCGTAATTGGAGACGGAGAAGATGTAGCAATCGAAATAGCCCAAATACTCAAAGAACTAAAAGGTAAAAGCAGAATTGAGAAATTATCTGAACTTTACAAATTAGAAGGAGTATACATTCCCTCCTTTGCAAAAACTATTACTACACCTTCAGGTTTTACTATACCTGAACCCGAAAAACTTAAAGTCAAAAGACGGATAGTAAAAAAACTCACCTATTCAAATTACATAAACAACTACATTGTTCCGTATACTCAACTCGTCCACGAAGGTATATCTATAGAGGTGATGAGAGGTTGCACAAGAACATGCAGATTTTGCCTCGCAGGGTGTTTCTACCGTCCTGTTAGAGAAAGAACCCCCGATGAGGTATTTAATCTAACAGCGGAACTACTCAAAAAAACTGGATTAGAATCAGTTAGCCTTGTATCCCTCTCTACCTGTGACCATTCTCAAATTAATACAATGTTAAAAAAACTCCTCCAACTCACTATACCTAAAATGACCTCTATAAGCCTTCCATCTCTCCGACTTGATGCCTTCTCAGTAAACCTTGCTGATATGGTAACAGGCGTTAGAAGAAGTGGACTTACATTTGCACCCGAAGCCGGCTCGGAGAGATTAAGAAAGTTCATCAATAAAACCGTCTCAAATGAAAATTTGCTCGATATAGTGAGAATTGCCTTTAGCAAAGGCTGGACGCATATAAAGTTATACTTCATGATTGGCTTGCCAACGGAAACAGATGAAGATATATCAGAATTAATTAACCTTGTTAAAAATTGTCTTGCAGAAGCAAAGAAAATTCGAAAAGATGCAAAAATTCACCTTGGCATATCCACCTTCGTACCTAAACCTTGGACACCTTTCCAATGGGAAAGACAAATCCCCATTCAGGAAACCAAAGATAAACAACTTAGAATCCTATCTGAACTCAGAAAATACAAAAGTATCAAAATTAGTTTTCATTCACCTGAATCATCTTTCATAGAGGGCTTAATTAGCCGAGGAGACAGAACTATAGCGAAATTGATTTACCTATCCTGGCAAAAAGGAGCATACCTCGAAACCTCTACTGACCAGATAAAATTAGAACACTGGCTATCCGCAATAGATGAACTACAACTTAATCCACAAATACTACTTGGTGAGAGGAAACTCGAAGAACCACTCCCTTGGGATTTCATCGATATGGGTTTGAGGAAAGAATGGCTAATGCAGGAACGAGAATTGGCACTTAAAGGAATAACCACTCCTGATTGTAGAGAAGGAAGATGTCATCAGTGTGGAATACAAAATTACACAAAAACTCCTTGTATAAAATGGAATTCTCCTGATATAAATATACATTCAAATTATACAGAAATAGAAAAACTCACACCCATTGAGAAAACTCCAAAACAAAGATTGTTACTCAAAATAGGCAAAATAGGTACCGCTCGCTTACTTAGTCATCTCGAATTTTACCACTCCTGGATTAGGGCTTTACGAAGAGCAGAACTACCTTTGGCTTATACGCAAGGATACCACGCTCATCCTAAAATTAGCCTCGCACTGCCTGCCCCTGTAGGCGAAATTGTGCTTGAAGAATTTATGGAAATCTGGTTAACACAAAACGTTGACACTGACAACAAACTCATCGAAAGCATAAGAAAACAACTTCCAGAAGGTTTTCTTCTGCATAGCATAGAAACAATACCCCTACAAGCACCATCACTAATGCAAAGAACTAAAGGCTTAGAATATGTAATATTACTAAGTAACATACCAATTGAAAATCAAAGACAATTACAAACCGACCTTGAAGAAACCTTTGAAAAACAATGGGATTTAGTGTATACAAATATAACAACGCTAAATGATACATTAATAAAAAATAAAGATACATTTGAAAAAACTACAGTTTTTGAGATAAAAACCCGTGAAAATTCTATCTACTTAAGGTGGGTCAGCCCAATCATAAATAACAAGTTCCTTAAACCATCCATCCTGAAAGAAACATTAGAGAAGAAGCACCCCGAACTGAACATAACAATTATCAGAACCCATACTTTCATCGACCACATCCCAATTTTTCAATCTATATTGTTCTCAATTGAATCTGTTATTTGTGCTATAAAACACATAACTTAGTTTGTATAAAATAATTAAAGTGACATTTTGGGGACATATATTCTTCAGAATTAATAAAAATTTTTATAAAAAT
>CAZZMK010000374.1:0-7193 GCA_964655185.1 uncultured Nitrospirales bacterium
AATATTCATTTCAAACCTAAAACTTCATCCTTGGACCTCGATTCTTTTTAGGAATACATTCTCATCTGTGTATGTTATATATTCGAAATGATTGAAAAGGATATAGAATGAATAGATTTTTACATCTAATTTCAATTCCCATGATATGTTCAGTGTTTCCCATTTTATGTTATGGAACAGATGCAAATAAAAACCACTTACAGGAGGAAAATCAAATGGCAACGAAAAAAGAATACAAAGTAAAAGAAGGTGAACCTGCTCCAAATTTTAAGTTGAAAGACCACAAAGGAAATGTCGTGGAACTAAAAGACCTTAAAGGCAAATATGTAGTGCTTTACTTCTATCCTAAGGATGATACCCCGGGGTGTACTATCGAAGCCAAGGGCTTTCAAGCACTGCTTCCACAATTCCATAAAAAGAATGCGGTAGTTTTGGGTGTAAGTCCTGACCCTGCAGAATCCCATTGTGCCTTTGCAGACAAATATGGACTCGCTTTCCATCTATTATCTGATGAGGACCATAAAGTTGCAGAAACTTACGAAGCCTGGGGAGAAAAAAACATGTATGGCAAGAAATCTTTCGGAATTATCAGAAGTACTTTTCTTATATCTCCTGACGGTAAGGTAATGAAAGTGTGGAGAAAAGTTAGCCCCGATGGACACGCAGAAGAAGTACTTGCTTCTATTCCAGAGTAGTCAAAAGTTACTTCGAACCTACTACCCTATCTTTTGTAAACTCTCTATATCTCATACATAAGACAGACAAAGCGAGAAAGGTTATCATTACAACAGCGATGGTTATAATTGCTCTTTGTGTTGATACAAAATAAAGTTCTTTTTGGAAACTACCTAAAACGCTTATTACAGCCCTATTATACCTTTGAGTAGCAAGCACAGGAAACATAGAGTCTAAATATTTCTGAACTGTCCAGAAATCCGCTATGCCGGGGACATAATTCGCCAATTTTTCCCATCCAAAGAACAAAATAACACCTGCGATAATTGGGTGATTCATTCCACTACCAAGAGCGAAACTAATAGACCCATAAGCAATTAGCCCCGCTAACCCAACTCCTATATACTGGAGCATCAGTGCTATTCCGATAGTGTCAAAGTGTAGACTCCCTAAGATTACACAGGAAGTAAAGGTAAAAAATATACCCATAATCATCAAAAATGCAGAGACCAAAAAATACGCCACAAACCTACCCATAACCCAAGCAAACTTGGAAACAGGTCGTGTTAAAAGATATATTATCGTGAGCGAGTCAACTTCTTCTCTTATCCCTATAAGACCTAAGAATAAAGCGAGTAAGGGAGCAACAGTATGTATATATACTTGCTCACAAAGTTTTACAAATATCTCTAACCCATTTTCTCTAAAAAGTGTCTTAGAAAAAAGGGCAACAAATATGGGTATCATTACAGGTAAAACAGAGATTATCGCCATCAAAATAAACCTATCCCTTCGCAGAGTAATAGTCAAAGAATGTAAAAATGATGTCTTAAAATCTAAATATACCGCTTTAACTTTTTTCGCTACCATTATCATTATCTTACTACAATCCTTTGGGTATATGGGTTGAGACCAAATACTGGAAAACTGACTGCAAATCTTCATCTGCACATCTGTAACTTAACACTGAAATTTTATCTTCAACAATCAAATCATTTAACAATTTGAATGTGATACCTGGGTCTACAGTATGAATAGTAATCTCATCAGTATCAAAGGAAACAGAGGTAATATTAGGGTCAATACTAAGTTGGGCGTAAACTTTCTTGGGCTCGAAGGTTCTTATCACTATCTTCCTTGGATGATTCTGAATTAGGTCTCTAATTTCTCTTACCTTACCAAAAGCAAGAATTCTTCCATTATAAATAAGTATTACAGTATCTGTAACTCGCTCAACTTCGTGCAAAACATGGCTTGAAAAAAGAATTGTTTTGCCTTGAGAACTTAAAGTGTTTATAAGATAAATAAGTTCCTCTCTTGCGGAAGGGTCAAGTCCATTCATAGGTTCATCAAGAAAAATAACAGTTGGGTCATGCATTATCGCCTGAGCGAGTTTTATCCTCTGTCTCATCCCCTTACTATAAGTAGCAATTGGGTCATACATCTTATTTGTCATCTTAAATCTTTCCAATATACTTAAAACACGCTTCTTTGCTTCCTTAGCATCAAAACCTGAATATCTTGCAAGCCAGTAAAGAAACTCATACCCGCTTATTTCCTCAACAAAGTGGTCCATCTCTGGGCAATAGCCTAACTGTGAAAGTATCCGAGGGTTATTTCTTGGTTTCTCACCAAGTATAAGGATTTTCCCCTTACTCGGTTTGTACAATCCGAGAGCAAGTTTTATAAAAGTAGATTTACCCGCCCCATTAGGACCGAGTAATCCTATCACGCCTGATGGAATCTGAATAGAAACATTATTAAGTGCCACAACCTCCCCAAACCACTTTGACAATTCAACTGCTTCAATTTGATATTCCATTTAGCCTCTCTCCGCCTTCCTTACCTGAATGATACTAATAAATAAAAACACTAATGAAGAAATAAGAATATAACTGAGAATATTCAAGGTGCTTATATCCTCTGTACGGAAAAACATATTTCGTGTTATATTAAAAATCTTCTGCCCCATAAAGTAAACTGCTACTGGAAGAGATATTTGCATATAATTAGCATCTTTCAAAAAGTTTGAAAGTAATCCAGCAAGGGTAGTGTTTGCGACTATAATTGTAATTACACTTATAACCGTTATATTCTCCGTGGGAAAAATACTAGAGCCCGCTATGATACCCAATGCACACGGAACAACCATAACGGAGGAAAACAAAAAACTTTTCCAAATTAACGGCAGATAATTTACTAGAGTAAAAATAGAAGAATTCTTTTGTGTTATATAGTCAGCAAACATCAAAATCAAAGAGGGTAAAAAAGTTAATGCATAACCAGCAAAACATACAGCGAGAATCTTTCCGATGAGATAATCATACCAATGGATAGGTTTTGAAAAATATATTTCCCATAGCCTATTTTTCCTGTCTGCACAGATGGCTCCCGCACCAACAAAAAGTAGTAATATCAATACCGATGGTGCCTGAAGCCTAATGAAATGATAGTACATCTCTGCATCTACCTTAAGCCAAGTAACTGTTCTAATCAATGGAGCGAGAGGATGATTTGGGTCTTGCATAGCAGAATTATACGCCAAAACCTGAAAAAACCTAATTAGAGGTTGAATTATTCCTAACAAGAACAATAATTGAAATACCCGCGATTTATTCCATAACCTAACCTCCTCAGAGAATACTACCCACCATCTGAATCTGCGGATATACTTACCTTCAAATGGCCTATAAGTAAAAGGGTAAACAGGCATAAATACTTCCTCTTCTTCAACCTTGAAGTGAATCTTGAAATAGTTCCGAAAGATTCCCTGAAGCAGGAATAAACGAGCGTATTATTGTAGAGGTAAGCCGAGCACACTCAAAAACCTTCTTATAATCTAAACCATCGGGAAGAGATATAGAAATCTTATTTTGAGGCAGAATTTCATACCTAACTTCGCACCTACTCAAGGCTTCGAGAAACTCTTCATAAGGTTCCTGGACTGTTATTTCATACTGGTTCACTCTTGACTCCATCAATTCCTTCAAACTACCACAATATTCTACTTTCCCTTTCCTCAATAGTATCACTTGATTACATAAACTCTGAACATCTGGTAACAAATGCGTTGACAAAATAGTCGTTACTCCTCTCTGTTCTGCTATTTCTTTTATTAAATTTAGCATCTCAAGCCTACCATCAGGGTCAAGTCCATTAGTAGGTTCGTCAAGTATGAGTATTTTGGGGTCGTGCAAAATTGCTTGAGCGAGTTTTAATCGTTGTAGCATTCCGGTGGAATATGTTTGCATAGGTCTATATCTTGCCTCTTGCAAACCCACATAGTTCAATACTTCGTGAGCCCTTTCCAGCGCATCTACATACGACATCCCCACCAATCTGCCACAATAAACAAGAAAATTTACGCCTGATACCTTTGGACTCACAACCTCCTTCTCAGGCATATGACCTACCATCGCTCTAACTGAAAGTATATCTTTAGGTACTTTAAGCCCACTAATTGTAATTCTTCCTTTTTTGGGCCTCAAAAAGCCTAAAAAAGTTCTTATTAGTGTAGTTTTACCTGCCCCATTTGGACCTATTAATCCGATTATTCCTGGCTCAATATATAAGGAAATATCATCTATTGCCACAAAATCATCATAAGTTACAGTCAGATTTTCAACTTCGATATATCCCATTCATATACCCTTGAGTAGTGGTTACAATCTCACCATACAATTGATATTTACAACTGGTTGCTCCCCGGAAATCTCTATTATTGTACTGTATACATATCTTACACCTCTACCAAACTGCACATAATATATATCCAATTGCCATTGACCCATGGGTACATCTTCAAAAACAAAGCTACCTCCTATTGGATTCACCATTGTGCTCATATTACCC
Organism: uncultured Nitrospirales bacterium; assembly: GCA_964655185.1. Taxonomy (GTDB): domain Bacteria; phylum Hydrogenedentota; class Hydrogenedentia; order Hydrogenedentales; family Hydrogenedentaceae; genus Hydrogenedens. The sequence continues at coordinate 4,528 of CAZZMK010000374.1, forward strand.
ACAAGTTCATCCATAGTAACAACTTGCCCAAATGCAAAAGGACTTCCAGCAGGAGGACGAAGTAGTGCAACACCACCAATAGGAGGAGAAGGATTACAAACGCCTTCAATCCTTATTCCACCCATTCGTCCAAAATCATATCTGGTAACTTGTCCTTCCCTAACTTCCACGGGAACTCCTCTGCTCTGAAATAGGCCCGTGAAATCCATATTGTCTGGGTCAGAACCAACAGGAGAGGCGACGAGTTGATATACACCTGAAGATAACCCGTCAAAACGGTAAAATCCATTCTCATCTGCATTTGTAGTTTTTATACCACCAGGCCCAAGTATAACTACGAGGGCGTTTGGAGCAAGTTTTCCATCTAAGTATATGTGCCCTTCAAGTATACCGCCAGTGCCAAGATATATAGTAATATTTTCTATTCTTTGGCCACTTGAGAGATTTATAACACCACTATTACCAGTTGAATATCCCTCACGCTGAGCAATAACAACATAATTGCCCTCAGGAAGATTTTCAAATCTGAACAAACCGTCTTCACCAACCACCTGTATTTTATTTCTTGAACTATCTTCACTAAGTAATGCACGAGCGGTGGCTTCTGTTTCAGAATCAGCCTGCACAAGGATAACACTCGTTCCCTGAGGATTACCACCACCTCTTATATTAACTTTCCCCGCTATAACCCCTCCTTCTTTTGAAACATAAATCTTAACCTCTACAGTTTCTCCTTCTCTTACCATCACCTGAGTCTTGCCTTCCGCATATTTTTCTGCCCGTGCTATCACTTCAAACGTACCCGGACCTATTTGCAATTCAAACCTTCCTTCAGGATTAGTTACAGACACTTCTACAGGTTCTGTAGTATACTGAGCGAGAGTAAATCCACCTGTTTCGTCTACAGCAACTGGTGCAGGTCGAGCCTCTACAGTAAATGGCTCTTCGAGCGGAGAATTAGTTTCTTTGACGAGCACTTGACCTCGTATTACTCCAAAAGTTTGAAGAACAACATCAGTAGGCTGGTCAAACTTAACACTATAAATGGTCCTAGTAACATACCCTGGATATGATACTCTTAATTCATAATAGCCTATATTCACACTATCAAATCTATAATTCCCTGCACTATCTGTTGTCGTAGACTCAGAAACACTTTGAAATCCTGCTGTAGTAACCCCTTCCAGTCTCACATCAGCACCACTAAGGGGTTCTCCCCTCATATTTGTTACCTTACCGAAAACTGTATAATCACCTGCTTCTATTCTCTCCAAAATCAAATTAAAGCCTGTACTATGCGAAAAGCCATCACTCACGAACTTTATTCCCGTAAGGGGCATTTTGTATCCCGACTTCCACGCTAATATCTGGAAATTACCGGGAGGCAGTCCAGATATCTCGAACTCGCCATTTTCTTTACTCACCGCACTCTTAAAAGCAGTTGGTTGGTCAAGTGGTGAAAATATGGCAGAATATTCTGGCATGCACATCACTTCCGCCCCTGATACTGGAGTACCATCAGTTTCAGTAACTCTCCCCACCACACTGGCACCATCAAACAGGTTAATATCTACTCTGACCACACGATACTGAGGGGTTAGAGCAAATACATCACTTAACTGAGGCGTATAAGAACCATGTCCCGCAACATAAAGTCGCCATTCCTGATTTAGCGGAACTCCGCCCATTTCGTAGTAGCCATCCTCACCAGAGACAGCACTTAGTGGTGCTTCCCTTGTTAGAAAAGCATTCACAGCCTGAGTAAAAATACTTTGAGAAGTAGTCAAAGTTATCTCAGCCCCGGCTATAGGCTCGCCTGAAAGGTTCGTCACATAACCCCATATCATTCCAGCGGGAGATACTTTCAATACAACGCCCTTTTGAATGTCACCACCAGAAAGAACAGTTACTTTCTTATATGGAATTTCTTTTTTTGAAGGGAGGTATGGAGTACCTTCTACGGAAACATATAATCCGTAGGTACCTGGCATTAACCCTTGAAATTTAAACTCGCCGTTATCATCTGAAATCACATATTGAACAGGCAGTGACCTCCCGTTCTTAACATAAGGATTTTCTGATTCATCTATACAGACCCTCACACCCTTTGCACCTAATTCAGTTCCCTCCTCTACTACTCTACCCTCTATACCACCACCTCCAGATAACTTAATTGTAATCTCTGGAATTTCCTCCCCCTGAATCGCTGGTAAAGGTTCTTCATTTTGAGCATATCCTTGCGCCTTTACTACTATTCTTAGCCTTGTGTTTTTGTCAGAAATATCCTTATTGTAGAACTTAAGAACTGCTTTCCCTTGAGCATCTGTAGTAAATGGACCTCGAATTCTCAAAGACTCATACTTCTGACCTTGAGTTAATATAGGTGATGCTACTGTTTTGAGTCTTGGACCACTCCTAAAGACCACAAGGTTTTCTAATGAAACTTGAGCACCTGAAATCGGCTGATTTGTTTGAGCATCTAATACATTTACGATTAAAGACATTTCCTTTAATTCTTCCCCCTTGTCAACAGGAGCCTGAGCAATCGATGCAATATCTTTTTCAACATCTCTCCCTTGCTTCTCAGCCAAATCTGCTGAAGAAGATGGTAAGTCAGAAACAACTTCATCTACTTGCTTTGTAGTCCTTGTTGGCTCTTTATTTTC
>CAZZMK010000375.1:0-14540 GCA_964655185.1 uncultured Nitrospirales bacterium
CCATAACACCATATTCATCACACAAATCATAAAATGTGTCAGTCTCACGAATAGAAAAGCCTTCCGAGCGAAGCATATTCAATCCAGCCTCCTTGGCATACCTTATTAGAGCATCATACCTCTCCCTCGTAAGGCGGAGTATCATATCGCAGGTCATCCAGGCACCCCCACGAATAAGTATCTTTGCCCCATTTATATAATAAACCCGCCAATCTTCGTCATTCAGTTCAGTGTGTGCGTCCCTTATCCCAAAGCGAGTAGATGCTTCATCTGACAAAGCAGATTCTACATAGCAATAGAGCGTAAGCGTATACAGGTTCTGTTCCCCAAGATTTACAGGCCACCAGACGCGTGGATTAGATAATCTCAAAGATGGGAACTCTGTAGGCTTAAAAAACACCTCTCTTTTCTCGCCTGCAGAAAGTTCTACCTCTTGCTCAAATTTTACATTCTCAATCTCGCCTACTAATTTTGCCTTTACCTCTTTATCTGAAAGATTCGTCATCCACACAGATACAGTTAATTCTGCCAAGTCCATAGTAGGAAGGTTGAGCGATGATTCTACGTACGGATGTCTGAGGATAACAGGACCCTGAGCACGCAAATGAACTGGTAGCCATATACCAATATTCATATCAGGGGGTTGCGGATTGTGGTCATCCCAGCCAGTTGTGGCTTCTATCTGCTTAGTGTCATAGTCCTTATCTGGGAGTAACCCGGGAGGGTATATTTTCACCGCAAGTCCATTCTTACCGCCATAATTCAGATATTCTGACACCACAAATTCAAACCTCCTGAACATGCCCCGCACCTGTGTTTTGTCCGCCACTAACTTCCCATTTATCCATACCTCAGCCTCGTAATTTATCCCTTCAAACATCAACGTTATAAACTTACCTTTCCACTCAGCAGGCACATCAAACTCAGTCCGATACCACCACGGGTCGCGGAACGGGCTATCCTGAGGCATTATAAGCCATAGTCCATCACGATAACCTGGAACCTTCTTCAAGTTAGTACCGTAGTACAAATTTGGGTATACCCCTGTATCCTCTAAAACAGCAAGCACCGTATTTGGAACCGTCGTCTTATACCAGCCTGCACAATCAATACCTGCTTGAGACCAGAAATTGCCTTCCTTATCCATCCCCTTCGAGGTTTGAACATACCAACCTGTGGATAGCGTTATCTGTTCCACGCCAATAGCCGTTGGTCCAAAAATTAATACTGAGAATACAATAAACAAACAGTTAAAATTTACCTTCTTCATCTCGCCTCTCCTCTAAGCAGATTCAAATCAGATATTTTGTAAGAAATATACAATTAATATATCCTACACAACATACATTTTCAACATTAATCTTAAACCTTCTCTCACACAATATTATTTTTTTACATCTATTTTAATTAGACATTTTAAAGCACGGAGTAATATTTATCGTATAAATAATAGAAAGGAGTTTAATCATGAGCCACTCAAATAAAGAGAGAAACCTTCAATTAAGCCCCTTCATTTTATTCTTCGCCGCTCTGGGTGTTGTCCTACTTATATTTCCGCTCTATTCCGAGGCAACATTAGAGAGTAATCTTGTAGCAAACTCTCAAAGCAAAGATTCAATGGTAGATAAGAAAAGCCTTCCCTTTACGGATTTAGAATTTCCATCAGTAGTTAAAAAAAGTAGTACAGAAAAATCCGAAGATTTATCCGTAAGTGAATTAGAGAAATTAGCAAGTGCTGGACAACCCGATGCAATGTTTAAACTTGGTAAGAAGTACTACGATGGTAATAAATTGCCTAAGGATTATAAAAAAGCAATACAGTGGTTCGAAAAATCAGCGAAGAAGGGTAATTCAGACGCAATGTATTACCTTGGGATTATGCATTTCAATGGTGAAGGGGCACGCCAGAGTTATGGCAAGGCAAGGCGTTGGTTTGAAAAATCAGCGAAAAGCGGTAATGTCTCCGCAATGCCTATTCTTGGAGCGATGTATTACAATGGCGTAGGCATACGACGGAATTATGGTAAAGCAAGGGAATGGTTAGAAAAGCCCGCATTGGAAGGGGACGACAATGCAATGGTTATGCTCGGAACAATACATATGTTGGGTCAAGGAGTGCCTGTGGATTACGAAAAGGCTAAACAATGGTTCGAAAAAGCGGTAGAAAAAGGGAATGATAATGCTATGACTTGCTTAGGAGCAATGTATTATGGAGGTATTGGGGTCCTTGTAGATTATGAAAAGGCTAAACAATTCTTTGAAAAGGCAGCAGAAAAAGGAAATAAAGAGGCAATGCTAAATCTCGCAACAATGCATTTAGAAGGCAAAGGAGTGCCTGTGGATTATGATAAGGCAAGAGAGTGGTTTGAAAAGGCTGAGGGGATAAAAAGTAATACAGAAGAACAGTAAGAATTTAGGAAATCTTTTTCCTAAACCTGATAATTACTCTAATCCTGAATCTGACCTGAGAGTCTTTTCCTTAGCGTATCATAGAATACAAGAATTACAAGTAGGACGCCGACAAAAACCTGTTGCCAGTAAACATTAAAATTCTCTATTGTGCAGAAATTTCTAAGCACCATTATAATTAATGCTCCTGCAATCGCTGTTATTGCTCCACCTTCGCCACCCATTAAACTTGCTCCACCAATTACGCATGCGGCGATGGCATCCAGTTCATAAGTAAGCGCCGCATTGGGGTCTGCTACACTTGTTCTCGATGCTAACACCAATCCTGCAAGCCCCGCAGTTGCCCCGCAAATCGTATATGCCACGGTGCAGACCAAATCAACACGGATACCTGAAAGTTTGGTAGCGGTCTTATTACCGCCGATTGCATATAGTGACCTACCAAATCGCGTAAAAGCCAAAATCACAGCAAAAACTATTGCAAGTCCACCAGTAATAGATACCGGTATCCACCACTTTTCTGTGCCACCCAACCATGAAAAACTTTGCGGTAGTCCGTATATAGTTTGAGCCCCAGAGATTATCAAAGTAACACCTCGCGCACACATCATCATACCTAATGTTGCAATAAACGGTGGGAGTTTCCCCTTAGTTATAAGCAATCCGTTTATCAGCCCACATAAAGCCCCGCACCCGACTCCTACTACCAATCCGACAAAGATAGTTAACATAGTTGGATAATTCGCACTGTGCATAGACTTCATTAACAAACACGCACTCATACTCGCTAAAGCAGCCACACTTCCGACCGAAAGGTCAATCCCCGCAGTAATTATCACCAGCAACTCACCTAAACACATTATCCCTATAACAGAGGTTCTATATGCAACACTCATCAAATTTTCTACATTCCTGAACTCTGGCGAAATCACGGCAAATACGATACACAATCCCGCAAACAAAATAAGTGGAGATTGACGCGATAGAGACCTCCAAATAGGATTAAATCCTCTTGCCATTCATCTCTTCCTCAATATATTAAGTTTTGGCTCAGAATTAGGAAAACTCAGGGTTATAGTATACATCCCATTGTAGATACTTTTCCCACGCTTCATATACACTCTGTCCAACCCTATCAAGCGTAACCGCAACGTGGTGCTCAAATCCATTTATGCAAATATAATGCAGTAAAGTCTGAAGGTTTGGAATCTTCGCAACACCATAACCACCGAATGTCTTTAATTTGTCTTTTGTAAATTCGCCTTCACCAACATAAGCCTGAATCTCACCTAAGTCTTCGCGTGTGCCCATACGAGCGAACGTCATCGGAGATGGCTTAATCTGCCCGGTTACCGTACCGTAAGTATTCTCTTTACCAACCGAGCCGGCTATAATTGCTTGATAGTCCATCTTTGGTTTATCGAAGAACGACTTAGGTAAATTTGAACAATGGAACATTACACATTTATCAGGGTCATCCTTATAATTATTATTCCAATCTAACAAAGCGGAAGGCTTACCAGAAGCAAGTGTAAGCGAATACATCGAAATCGCACCGCATACATCCACCTCACAAGCACTCGGAATCAATTTTTCACTTAATATGCTCATACATGTACAGGGAACTACACCAAAATACTTCTGTAATGCAGTCCAACATTGAATTGCTATCGTATCTAATTCCTTTTCTTTTATCCACCTTTCAGTAACGACTAAGAATCTCGCCATTTTTTCCAATGCTTTAGGTGGAATACCCTCAACCGCGACATATTCAGTTATTTCTTTCAACTTAGCCTTGACATCACCGCTATTCGCAGATAATCTCTCAGCCTCTCCCATAACCTCTGACAAATCTATTGTCTCTACCGTTATACCGTAATTTTCCAACAATTTTTCGCTATATCTTACAGTATTAAAGGCAGATGGCCTCGCACCCATGGCACCCACTCTACAATTTTTTAAGCCTTTTACCACTCTGCATGTACCGACAAAACTTTTCAAATCTTCAAGAAAAGCCTTAGAATCTATTGCCTCTGTGTGGTACGTAGTGAGCGTAAACGGAATCCTATATTGATTCAAGTTAGCACAAACGCTAATCTTACCGCAGAAAGAATCACGCCGTCTATCTACTAACATGTGTTCAGGCTCATCCGGCAATGCGTGAACAAGCACCGGCACCCTTAAATCTGCTAACCGCAAAGTATCTGCCACCGCTTTTTCATCACCGAAGTTTGGGAGAGTTACAATTACACCATCAATCTCATCTTTGTGTTTCCTGAAAAGGTCTGCGCACTTCTTCGCATCACTCCATGTCTCTACTGCTCCGTACTTTGTATCCTCTTCAGAAAGAACAACCACACCAAATCCGAGTCTCTCAAGCAATTTCACCAGAGAAGCACGGCCTTCTTTGGCGAGGATATCAGGGAAAAAGCCCCTATTACCCACTATAACAGCGAATGTTAGAGAGTTTTTTAGTTTCATAACCTTTCCTTTCAAATTAGTAATCTTATTCAACTTATCCTTACAAGTTCAAACTTGTTTGTATTGAATATAAGTTTCGTTTATCTTTCTATTATCTTATGTCAATATCCTATTATGCCAAAAACAACTACTTAATCTTAAACCATTACTTGAAAAATTTCTAAAACGAGAGCAGATATTTTCTTCTTATCCTAAAACTATTAACCAAAAAATTTCTCTATCTGAGGGAATCTATTGCTGGAAGCGTCCCAAAAGCCTTTTGCTCGCCAATATCTAAACATCCTCGTATATATTCTACTTAAATTCCTGCTATCCTCGGGAAACTTGGTGCAAATTCTATGATAGTATGGAAATGTAATCGAATAAAACAATCTCACAGGAAAACTCCTCAGTAGTTTATATGTCCACTGAATATGATAATCCTCAGGATAAAGGTTCAAGTAAGTTCTAATAGAATACCCCCTTTTATAATGATATTTGCATAAGTCTAAATAACTATTTCCTCTCCACACCCATACTAAAGCATCTTCACTAATATGGAATTTTGCTCCTCCGAGAATAAGTCTTTTTACGAGTTCCACTTCCATAAATTCCTCAAATATGAAGTTTTTATTAAATCCACCAAGTTTCAGTGCGAATTCACGAGGAAATGAAAGATTTGCTATTGTAACTGAAAATATAGCACTCTCATCGTTTTCTTTAGAAGGGTCAGGAGCACTCTCCTCAGGTAAGAACCATCTCGTTACGCTCTTTGGATGTATCTTCGGATGTGGCAAAACTATCCCCGCAACACACGCATTGCCTTTACTCTTAATTACATTTACATGTCCACTTACCCACCCCGGTGCAGGCACAACATCACCTATACTACAAATAATTACATCGCCAGTAGCCTCTTGAAGTGCGAGGTCCCAACACTGCCTAACGGTCCTATCTGGGAACGAGAAAAATCTTACTCTAAGTGGTGACCCCTCTATTAAACTGTATGTCTTTTGAATACCTTCAGGATTATCTTCAGTAGTAAAAATAATCCACTCCATCCTACCAAGTGGATAGTCCTGTTGCTCAAGATATAGAAACCACGAAGGTAAACAAGGGATTATATTGCTACCTACTGTTAATATGCTTGCGTCAGTTATGTTTTTACTCATAAATCAGGACTTACTTCATTCATAAATGTTATTATTTTCAGAAGAAAACATTAGGTAAGATATTATCATTTTATATTGTTTAGGTAAAATCTATATATAACTTCATTGTTTCCAAGAAGCATTATGGCTAATAATTCAGATAGATACGAATATTTTAGATTTCCTCTAATTCCAACTCTTCTATCTGGAATTTTCTTAATTCTAATGATAAGAGCCTACTGGGAGCCGACATTCTATCCCTCGCAAATACAATCTGCGGAGCAAAGTTTTTTGAAAAATTATTCAGTATGGGGTCCAATACTAAAATACGGGTTTGAGCGATTAAAATCAGGTGAACTGCCCCATTGGGACCCTTACCTTTTATGCGGGCATCCATACCTAATAGAGTACCGCACAGGTTTATTTCAGCCCTTGAACCTATTTTTCTACTTGCTTAACTTCAGCGAGGCTTATCAAATAACAATATTGATAGGTATGTTCCTACTCGGGATAAGTTTTATTATTTGGGGGAGGATTTGGAATGTAGATTTCCTCGCACTCATACCGGGAGCAATTGCTTTAACATTTTCTGGTTTCGTAGTCTGGGCTCAGGGTTCCATAACCTACCTGAACGGTTGTGTATGGCTTAGCCTTTTAATGAGCAGTGAACTGATATTTCTCGAAGCAAGAAACATCCGCAGTGCTATTGTTCTCTTAATAATATGGTGCATATTAATATTAAGCGGAAGTATAGAATGTATACTCACTGGCGTAGTGTTTATGCTCATCATCCCTCCGTTATTGAACAGGCTATACAAATCCCCGAGAAGTATAAGGTTATCGTCCTGGTTCACAGTAGTACTGATAACGATATTAGGTATCGCAATAACTTCATTCTATTGGTTACCATCGCTAATGTGGGTCATAACTGAAGGTCACGGAAATGTGCTCCAATGGCTAAGTTTAGAAAGTGCCCCATCTTATCCCCCATTTCCTACCTCAATAAAGGATACACTATTACAATTAGTCCAGCCTCTAACAAATTCTCAAACTCAAACCCCGCCTATATTTTTTCTCGGCTTGATACCACTTACTATGCTATTCCCTGCTTTCTTCGATAGAGAAAGTAGAAAACCTGCGCTATTTCAGTTACTTATGATAGCCCTATGTATATGTTCATATTATATTGACCCGAGAATTGGCAAAAGTTTAAGAACAGGGGGGAGTATAATATTCATTCAATCTATTCTCTTGCTCTTTTCCTTAGGCTATAACCGAACCTTCCTAAAAGGTAGCGATATTACTTCACCTTACATCTGGGGTTCTTTACTGACATTACTCGTCCTCTCCGCAATTATGATTTTCTATGGTAACATCTGGGCTAAAGGTATCTTAATAGTCTTCGTCATCGTAATGTTACCCCTTGCCTTGCTTAGATTCAGATGGGCCAAAATTGTAGGATGTATCATCATATCCCTAATCATATTTTTGGAATTATTTTATCCTCTTAGGTCATTCCTACCTGTGAGTTATGTATCCGCAATAAATACAATCGATATCAAGACCAAAAGTTTGCTGGAGTTAAAAAATTTCACCGCTGGAAGTAGAATTTATGTACAAAATACAGATGAGCAAAACCTAATATGGTCTGAAAATCTCGGAATCTACCTAAAACTGCTAACTGCAAATGGCAAATGGGAACTCCTCCCAGATGCTAATAAACGCTGGCTTCAATCAATAAAACACACCGATGATGAAAATGAACTAAACTTGCCAATTCTAACAGCAAGTGGAATACGCTGGATATGTAGCGAAAGGAAAGAGCATACTAATATCCCAATTTCTGACAATACCTGGCGAACTATAGAAAAATTTCCGCACATTACCATAAAGGAAAATCCTAAATCTCTCCCTCAAGCATTTATAGTCTCTGATGTAAGGGTAGAAGAAAACATCGAAAATGTTATAAACCAGATACTAAACAACGAAATAGACCTATTAAATACCTGCCTTACTAACGAAGAGTTGAGTGTACACATTTCCAAAGAATCCAAATCTGTTGTTAAATCCTGCATTGTAGATTTCATCTCTCCTGAACACATCGAAGTAGACATACCATCCCCGAACGAAGGCTTCCTCGTTCTACTCGATTCATACGCATCAGGCTGGAAGTCCTATGTCAATGGCAAAGAGACGAAGGTATATCGTACAAATGGAATTTTCAAAGGAGTATGTATCCCTCCCGAAACCAAAAAAGTATATTTCATCTACAATACCCCAGGATGGAAACAAGGCTGGATATCCACCACCATAAGTTTTATAATAACTCTTATCCTACTAAGGGTCCTCCGCCAAAAACTTAACCTCTAAGAACATTTCTTTTACTCTTTGATTTCCTCTACCTTAAATTCGATGGTGTATATCTTGCCATCTCTGAAGAATTTCATATTTACATTATCACCGATAAATAAGTCCCAATTTATGAAATCTACATCGAGAGGGTCTGCCACAGGCTGTTTATTTATCTCAATAATCACATCTCCTGGGCGTAAACCTGCTCTGTATGCAGGACTTTGTTTTAATATCCTCGTAACGAATACACCCTGACTAACGGTGATTCCTAACTCTGCAAGTAATCTCGGGTCTAAAGAATCCAACGATTCACCCTTAAACCCAAACCACGGGTCACGACGCCGACCATACTTAATTATCTCCTCTGCGACTCTTTTTGCTCTATTTATCGGGATTGCAAAACTTACTCCCTGGTACCCGCCCGTCTTAGAGAATATCATAGTGTTAATGCCTATCACTTCACCTTTACTGTTTACTAATGGTCCTCCACTATTACCGGGATTTATTGCCGCATCGGTTTGAATCAAATCCTGATAAAGCCTTTCACCACCAGCAATGTTTCTACTTACTCGTCTGTGAACCGCAGACACAACCCCAACACTCACAGTAGGGCGAGGGTCGCTCATCAATGTGCCAAAAGGATTACCTATTGCTATTACCCATTCACCTATCAACAAATCGTCAGAATTCCCCAATGGAATATAAGGGAAGTTTCTTCCCTTTGCCTTCAATACTGCTATATCAGTACGCGGGTCCCCCCCAACTACCTCTACTTCCAATTTCTCACCACTTGGAAGCGTCACAGATACTATTTTACTCGCATTTTCAAGTACATGGTAATTCGTCAATATATAACCATCTGGTCTAAATATGAACCCACTACCGATACCTATGGTTGCACGCCGTCTGAAAGGAAACCCGAACAATTCAAAGAATGGGTCTAACTCATATGCCTGATACTCAACTACATTTATAGCAACAACCGCAGGTGATGCTTTCTCTACCGCATTAACTATCGCATTCCGCCTCGAATCCGTTATAGAATCCTGTGAATAAGCCACAATTTGTAAAGGAGAAAGCAATATAAAACTAAAAATCCAAATGTAAACTGTAAATTTATTCATAACATATATCTCCGATGTATAACTTTCTGCATTATATCAGAAGTTATCCATCTTAACATTATCAAAAAAATTTTCACTCCCTAAAAAAAGTTGTTCCCCTCCGAGGCTCGCTAATTCTGAAATGAATTTGATTCATCCTCTAAAATTTGATAAAATTATAGCCATCGTGCGTCAAAGACAGTTGGCGGTTCTGAAGAGAACCTTAATGTTGCCAGCCGAGAGGCACGAAGGACAAACTCGAATAAAATACCAATTCATAGGCGTTATTTAGAGTTTGAAATTCGTATGCTCGTGTTGCCTTGCTCGGCGGCACGAGCATTTTTTTGTTAAATTTCAACACCGAAAGGAGGTGAATAAGTTGCCTACACCGGAAAAGATACAAACAGTCCAAGAGATTAAGCAAAGACTGCAGTCCAATGCAATAGCAGTTATGACCCAGTTTAAGGGTATAACTGTGGCACAGGACACAGAACTTAGAAGGCGTCTTCGTGAGGCAGGAATTCAGTATAAAGTGTATAAGAACACGCTTGCCCGTATTGCCCTTAGGGAAATAGGAGCAGAAAAAGCGGCGGACTTTATGGATGGACCGACTGCCTGGGCATTCAGCAATGACCCTGTGGCACCGGCAAAAATTCTAAAGGAATTTTCCAAAGAGGTGTCGGTCATCCAGATTGTCGGTGGTGTGTTGAACGGAAGGCCTCTCACTAAAGAGCAAGTGCTCAGCCTTGCCAGTTTGCCACCGAAAGAGGTACTACAGGCTCAGGTCATCGGTACTATCGCCGCTCCGTTACGGAACTTGGTCACTGTCTTAAGTGCTTTACCGAGAAATCTTGTTACTGTACTCAATGAAATTAAAAAGAAAAAAGAAGAACAGGTAGCCGCATAGCACCTGAAAATAATCAACTAAAAATAAACAACAACATAGGAGGATAAGAAAATGTCCGAGAAACTTCAATCAATTATCGATGCAATCGCAGAACTTAATGTGCTCGAACTGAGTGAACTTGTTAAAGCGCTCGAGGAGAAATTTGGCGTAACCGCCGCCGCACCTATGGCTATGGCAATGCCCATGATGATGCCCGGAGCAGGTGCAGGTGCAGGCGGAGAAGCCAAGGAAGAGGCTCCATCAGCATACAAGGTTATTCTTAAAGAGCAAGGCCAGCAGAAGGTTAACCTTATAAAGAAGGTCAAAGACTTGCTCGGTCTCGGTTTGAAAGAGGCCAAAGACCTTGTTGACGGCGTACCCAAGGTAATAAAAGAGAATGTCAGCGAAGAAGAAGCAAAGAAACTAAAAGAAGAACTTGAAAGTGTCGGCGGTGTCGTAGAAATCCAAGGGATGTAATTTAATAATTTACTCAAGCAAGACTATACTATCCACAATAAAGACGGAGGCAATTGTTTACCTCCGTCTTTATTTTTTAAACCAGCGAGATATTCAACAATGATGCCTTTCATTTGTTCGCTTTCTACCTTAATATATCGGGCATACTATCTCCAAAAATCAACTTGAAATTGACTATTCTATCCCAGTAAGATTATCCCCAAACTTTTGCATTAACCTCATGGGGAAGGAGTAAGACAATGAAGGCAGTAAAGAATAGGTTTCTCTTCAAAAACTTTATTTTTTTTATTACCTGCTTGCTTGTCTCAAATGCGTATTGTGTTACCTATATTACTAATCTTGCAGATTTGCAACAAATAACTTCAGACCCAAGTGGAGAATACGTACTTACTGCGGACATCGATGCAAGTTCTGTACAAAATTTCACACCACTTTGTTCACCCTCCTCACCATTTACAGGGAAATTTGATGGAAATAATCATACGATTAGAAATCTAACCATTAATCTTCCTAATGAAGATTATGTAAGTCTATTTGGATGGGTAGGGTATATACCTCCTTCATCTTCTAACTCAGATATAGAAATAAAAAATATAAAACTTGAAAATGTAAATATAATAGGTAGAAATCGAGTTGGAGCCTTGGTAGGTGAGGTTTATGGAGCACAAATTTCTAATTGCACTGTAACTGGAACAGTTCAAGGACTCCAATGGGTAGGAGGGTTAATCGGAATTAATAATTCTGATGGTAATATTACTCAATGTTCCTTCATTGGCTCAGTTAATGGAGAATCATATATTGCTGGTCTAATCTCTACAAATTCCGGTAGTGTAACCAAATGTTTTAGCGCCGGCATAGTAAGTGCTATTTATGAGTGCGCAGGATTAATTGGAACCAATACTTTTGATGGTATATCTTATGGCTCAGTAAGTGATTGTTTTTCTGCTTGTAAAGTAACAGGTTCTTCTCCAACAGGTGTAATTGCGGGCGGTTTAATCGCTTGGAACGAAGGAACGGCTTCTGTAACTCGTTGCTATGCAGTAGGGGAATTATACGGTTACTGGGACCAACCTAATAACATATCTGGAACCTACGGTTTATTCTACCATCATAACCCAATAAACCCAACAGGTATTGATTCATATTGGGATATTCAAACCACAGGTACAACCAACTCAGACGGAGGGTTAGGAAAAACTACAGATGAAATGAAACAACAAAGTACATATACAAACTGGGACTTTAACAATGTCTGGGAAATCCAGCCTGGATGCTATCCTACACTCCGCGGCTTAGACAACCCATATCTTGTAGAAATCCCCAATGTTACGGGAATGAGCCAATCTTCCGCTGAAAGTGAAATCAATTTAGCAAAACTCACAGTTGGCAATATTACTCAAGAATGTAACAATACAGTACCAGCAGGTCAAGTAATTAGCCAAACACCAGCACCCGGAACTCAAACTTGTTCTGGGAACCCAATAGATTTAGTAGTTTCCACTGGTAATTGCCCCGTAAGTAATGCAGTAATATCTGGGAATCCTTCCCAACTTCAATTTACGACGGGTGATACATTAGTATTTAAGGTAGAGTATGAAGGAGGAGTCGGGGAAGTAAACTTCCAATGGTACTTTAGCCCACAAACACCAACAAAAGACGCCGTACCAATACCCGGCGCAACCTCTGATACCCTCGTCATTACTAATTTGCAAGTTTCCAATTCCGGCTGGTATTGGTGTGAAGTATCCGATGAACAAAATGTCATACAGACCCCGCCGGTTCATGTTCAGGTAGAACCTGGAGTTAGTGTTACATCAATTTGGTTAGTGCTAATCTCCATAATAATATTTGTGCTAATAGGAATACCTTTCTTACCGAAGAGGGCTAAAAACAATCTATAAATAAACTTATTATGGCAGGCAATTTTTTTAAGATTCCTTGCTAACTCTGTTTATATTTATTAGGGATTTTTATAACAAACTATTGGTAAAAAGTGGAGTTGTTAATCTGATAATCTCCCTCGAATACATACCAATACAGTGTTCCATTGCTTAGATACTCACAATTGTTAATTGCTTTAAATTCCGATACAAACCTATTCAATCACAATGATGATTTTGTATAATATACCCGTAATCTCCTAAAGGTGTCTACTACTGATAGCCTCTTCAATTAAAAGAGAATAGGAAGTTCCCATGGAAAGTGAACAAAGAGAGCAAGATATCAAATATCACCTAATCGTCGTTAATTTATGGGCTATCGTAATTTTCGGAATTAACATCTGGGGGTATGACCTATGGCCGCCGGATGAGCCAAGATACGCGGAAGTAGCGCGTGAGATGATGGTCACAGGTGATTATCTCGTTCCCCGCGTCAACGGAATACCGTATTTTGAAAAGCCTCCTTTGTTAATGTGGCTAATGACCTTATTCTCTCTACCACTTGGTGATATAACCGAACTTTCCGCAAGATTACCATCAGTGCTGAGTGGAGTAGGCACGGTTATCCTGACTTATCTAATTGCCCTCGAATTATTTGGTAGGAAAACAGCGTGGTTATCTGCAATCATATTTATTACTATGTTGAGGGTCTGGTGGCAGGCAAGGTTTGCACAAATTGATATGCTACTTACCTTTTTGCTCGCTTTAGCCCTCTATGCCTTTCTAAAATGGGAAAACAGCGGAGAGGGAAGAAACTCACCGTGGATATTTGTCTTTTACATTTCTATTGCCGGTGCATTATTCTCCAAGGGTCCGGGTACACTTGCATTTCCGGTACTTTTCTTAATCACCTATATCTGGATTGAGAAAAAGGAAACACTATTACAAGATGTATCCGTTGGAAAAGGTGCAACAGCCCTAATCCGCAAGTACTTGCGTATCAATGGATTTGCAATGACAAAAAACCTCCGACCAATTCTCGGGGCTTTTATAGTATTTATGCCTTATATAGTGTGGTATGCATATGCGAGATGGTCAGCCTCTGCAGAAATGAACGTTAGTGCTACACACCTTGCCCTCTCTGATATGTTCAAACAAACAATAGGGAGAATTGCTTTTGGCGTAGCACATTCAAGACCACCTTGGTATTACTTTATATCTGTGCCTGTGGATATGTTTCCGTGGTCATTATTCTTGCTATGGATAATCCCTTTCATCTGGAAAAAGAAAAATTCAGCCCCAAATATAAGATTCTTACTATATTGGGCGGTACCTGCATTTATATTCTTCTCAATTGCTACTGGCAAACGGGCTATATATCTTCTACCTATATTCCCGACACTTGCAATACTTACAGCATATAGCCTCGAGAACTTCGATGATGAAAATGTAACTACTCCACGGTGGCGAAATATTCAAAGGCTCCTCTGGCTTATAACATTGGTCTTAATCGCTTCTCTTCTACACGTCGTTCTTCTCTCCAATTTTTCAGAAATCTGGAATCCATATTGGATATTAGTTTCGGTGGTAGCAGTTATTACTATCATTGATACTCTGTTGGCATATTCCAAAAAACTATCTACATCTCGTTCTCTACTAATACAGATACCACAACATACATCATTATTCTTTATTATATTGGCTCTTGTTATTTTACCCTCAGTAAACCAGATTAAGTCTGTTCGCAAATTCTGTGAACCGCTTAGGAAACTATCGGAAGCGAAAGTATCGTGTGAGGCATACAGTTTTGGCTTTGAGGATG
>CAZZMK010000376.1:0-3040 GCA_964655185.1 uncultured Nitrospirales bacterium
TAAAAGGGAAAACAGAGATATAACTCGGGTTCTAAAAAGTAAACTACCCTGCATGTTCCTCTGAAAGAAATAGTTCTTTTCTGAGAGCGTTTTCAGGGAAGAATCGTTGAAACATAAGGGGTGTATCAGCAGGCAGGTAATTTTTTACCTCTTCTATGTCCTCGTCAGTGAGTAGTGGTTTTACTACCGTAATTCGGAATTCTACTTCTATACTGCTATCCAATAAAATTTCTATGCTTTTTTGCACAGCAGGTATACATACATCTTCTCTTCCTGTCAGCAGGCTGTATTTATGCCATGGTGCTTTTATATCCATCGCACAATAATCGATTAATCTTTGGTCGATTAATTTTCTGATAACCTCTGGATGTGAGCCATTGGTATCTAATTTCACTTGATAACCAATTCCCTTTATTCTTTTAACAAATTCAATCAAGTCAGATTGAATTGTTGGTTCACCTCCAGATATTACGACTCCATCTAACCTTCCTCTACGCATCTCTAAGTAGTTTATAATACTCTCCTCGTAGATTGGGTCTGAAAATTTCTCAGGTAAAACCAGCGATGGATTATGACAGAATGGACACCTAAAATTACATCCTTGCGTAAAAATTATTGCAGATACTCTCCCTGGAAAATCAGTCAGAGTAAATGGAGTAAAACCTCCTATTTTCATTTTAATCCTGCTCCGTTAATTGGTATTTTTGCTATGACAATCTGAACTTTGCCCTAAGTTTGTATTCTGCGCGTTTACCGTCATTCCACTGTGACACTGGTCTTAAGTAACCCACCACTCGAGAGTATACCTCGGTCTCCTCACCGCACTTTGGGCAATTAAAGTATTCACCCCTAATGTACCCGTGATTGTTGCATATAGAAAACGTAGGGGTAATGGTAAAGTAAGGTATTCTATAGTTTTCGCAGACCTTCTTCACAAATGTTTTTACACTGAACGGGTTGGGTTCTGCCTCACCTAAGTAAACATGCACTACTGTTCCACCTGTATATCTCATTTGTAATGGTTCTTGCAAATCTAAAAGTTCAAATATATCATTAGTGTAGTTTACAGGTAATTGTGTGGAGTTCGTATAGAATGGTGGAGCACCTTTCTCTACCTCTTCTGTATTAGCAAACTTAATCCCTGGATATTTTTGGAAGTCCAACCGCGCTAATCGATAACTCGTCCCTTCCGCAGGGGTGGCTTCAAGATTATAGAGATTACCGGTATCTTGCTGGAACTGTCTCAGCCTCTCGCGCATAAAGTCCAAGACCTTCACAGCAAAAGCAATTCCTTCCGGTGTTCCTATATCTTTCCCAATTAAATTCAAACACGCCTCGTTCATTCCGACAATGCCAATGGTTGAGAAATGATTATTCCAATACCGATTGTATCTCGCATACACATTCCTGAGATAGAACTTGGTGTAAGGATAGAGGTCTCCTTCTGTGAACTTCTCGAGTACTTTTCGTTTAGTTTCAAGACTTGTTCTTGCAATGTTCATCATATAATCTAATCTTTCGAAGAATTCGTGCTCGTCAGAGGATAAATAACCTATGCGAGGCATATTAATGGTGACTACACCTATGGAGCCTGTTAATGG
Source organism: uncultured Nitrospirales bacterium (assembly GCA_964655185.1). Taxonomy (GTDB): domain Bacteria; phylum Hydrogenedentota; class Hydrogenedentia; order Hydrogenedentales; family Hydrogenedentaceae; genus Hydrogenedens. Next base: position 1,602 of record CAZZMK010000376.1, read on the forward strand.
ATTTGCTCCGAATAAACCACCACCTCTCTTCTCCAATGCTCTGAGGTCAAGTCTAAGCCTGCAACACATAGACCTCGCATCAGTCGGAGACATATCAGAATGGATAAAGTTTGCAAAATACGGAATCCCATACTTTGCAGTAACCTCCCATAACCGTATTAAGGACTGGTCAGACCAATTGAAATCTTTTGTAATGTTGTATGTAGGTATAGGAAAACTAAACACTCTACCTTTTGCATCTCCTTCACTTAAAACTTCAAGGAAAGCCTCATTGAACATACGCATCTCTTCTACAAACTCGCCATAGGTCTCACTTTGAGGTTCGCCACCGATTATAACAGGTTGATTTGCGAGATTCTCAGGCGGGACTAAATCTAATGTAACATTTGTAAATGGTGTTTGGAAGCCTACCCGCGTTGCCACATTAAGGTTAAATATAAATTCCTGAAGCGCCTGCTTAACTTCTTTATAAGTTAACTTATCATACCTTATAAATGGCGCTAACAAAGTATCGAAATTACTAAATGCTTGAGCACCCGCCGCTTCACCTTGAAGTGTGTAAAAGAAATTTACTACCTGACCTAATGCAGTTCGGAAGTGTTTTGGTGGCTTGCTTTCTGCTTTACCCAAAGCACCTCTGAACCCACTCAAAAGAAGGTCCTGCAAATCCCAACCTACACAATACACAGATAGTAAACCTAAATCGTGTAGATGAATATCACCGGATGTATGAGCCTCTCTTACTTCCGGTGTGTAAATTTTGTTTAGCCAGTACACCTTGCTTATCTCGCTTGATATGTAATTGTTCAACCCCTGTAAGGAGTAAGACATATTACTATTCTCTTGTACCTTCCAGTCCATCTTTTCAAGGTAGCGGTCAATAAGGTCTACATCAGCCTTATTTACCATCTCACGAATCCGTGCGTGCTGGTCTCGATACAAAATATATGCCTTTGCCGTTTTCTTGAATGGCGAATGTAGTAAAACTTCTTCTACTATGTCCTGTATCTCCTCTACAGAGGGATGTCTTTCCTGAACTGCAAAATTGCTATAAAGTAGCGATAAAACCCTCAGAGTAAGATTCCGAGCCATATCTATCCCAAACTCACCCGTGGCGGTCCCCGCTTTATAAATAGCCTGAGTAATTTTGCCAGGATTAAATGGTACAACGCGCCCATCCCTCTTTATTACATGCGTCACAAGGGCAATCGATTCAGGTACCGCTTGCTCCGTACCTACATTTTCCCGTACTTGCATTTCTCGCCTCCTTCTGCTTGTTTGCAAACAGTTATAGAGGAAAATCTACCTAATTGAATTGTCAGATTCTCCTCCCTTGCCAAACCCGATTCAGTAATGATTCAATTTAGAAAGAAATTAGATATAGAGATTTATTTTACTCCTGAAAAATTACAAATTCAAGTCCAATTTTATTCCCATAT
>CAZZMK010000377.1:0-2646 GCA_964655185.1 uncultured Nitrospirales bacterium
ACGAAGTTCCTCATCACTTCTGGCAGTCCATATGCCATCGTGGTGAAATCCTTGATACAAAACAAGCCTCTGAAATACAGGCTTATCATTAATTAAAAATTTTCTCCCTTGAATTTTCAAAGTCCGCAAACCGAAGTAAGAACTTAGTTTATCGATAATTTCGTTATTCTTTTTTATCCTGAATTGCAAGTCATACAAATTTGGATTTCCCGGATGCCACAAAACCACAGTTTGAAGAGGAACCTCCATGGTTACTACATAATTATCAATCATACAAGAAGCAATCCCCACCTTGGCTCCATTCAATAATGCCTCCACTTCCAGCGATAACCCTGGTGCAATTTCTCCTTTGATGTTTACAAGTAATCTTACTCTGCTCTTTTCGGGCTCAGGATAGACTTTGAAACTACTTATATAGGTCCTGCCAACTGCCTCAAGCCATACAGTTTGCCAAATACCTGTTGTTCGAGTATATACACATCCGAAACTTTCAAGTTTAGGTGATTGTTTTCCTCCCGCTTGCAGACCTGACCGAACATCATCAAAGGCATGAACAACAATAGTATTTTCACTGGCTAAGTAAGGCGTAATATCGCATATAATTGGTGCACTCCCACCGATATGTTCCCCGCAAAGATTACCATTAATCCATACTCTTGTCTTCCAATCACATGCACCAATGTGGAGCAGAACTCTTTTACCTTGTTTCCATTCCTCTGGAACTGTAAACTTCCGCCTGTACCATACATTTCTAACAAAATCTTTTCTACCTAAACCCGAAAGGCTACTCTCTCTACAAAACGGAACTATAATCTTATCAGGAAAAACAGAATCTGTGTTCAAAAACGAGGCATTATCGTCATTAGTTTCAGCAAACTCCCATTCACCATTGAGATTTATCCATTCTTCTCGAAACATTTGTGGTTCAGGATGTTCAGGTCGTGGAATTTCTTCTACCCAAACTGCACGAGATATAAACAACATTATGCACAATGGGACTAACAATCCTTGCTTCATATCATTTCTCCTTATCACTATCTTCTTTTTTTAGGTGAAATTATACCCTTAGTTTTTCATTTTTCCAAAATAAGCAATACTTCCTTATTAGTTTTGAGTTAGGAATTAAATATATGATAAAATACCTACCCTAACCAGTTGAAATACTTTCACTGGTAAAACTAATACACAGGGACCTCCCACCTTTAAATTTGGGTGCCCATTGATGTGAGATGGGTAATGAAAGGTCCCGAGGCATAACCCAAAAGAAAGGAGTAAACTATGCCAGTAGTTACCCCTCGTGAATTATTAGAAGCAGGTGTCCATTTTGGTCATCAGACCCGTAGGTGGAACCCTAAAATGGCTCGCTACATCTACGGTGAGAAGAACGGTATTTACATCATCGACTTAAGACACACCCTAATGCAACTATACAAGGCTTATGCACTTGTAAGAGATACAGTTGCAAAGGGTGGGAAGGTACTATTCGTAGGTACAAAACGACAGGCACAAGAAGCAGTACAAAGAGAAGCAGAAAGATGTGGAATGTTCTATGTTAACAATCGATGGTTAGGTGGAACATTAACGAACTTCGTAACTATAAAAAGAACTATAAATGAATTAATCAGGCTAAAAGATTTGGAAGCGTCGGGCAAAATCGACCAATATGGTAAGAAAGAAGGTATCCGCTTACGCAAGAGAATTGCAAAGTTAGAGAAAAACCTATGCGGTATTGTGCAGATGAATGAACTTCCTGATATTGTATTCATCATAGACACTAAACACGAAGAGATTGCTGTAAGAGAAACCGCAAAACTCGGCATCCCTTGCATAGGCATAGTGGATACAAATGCAGACCCTGATGCGGTCTCACTCCCTGTTCCGGGAAATGACGATGCCATCAAGGCTATATCCTTATATTGTAAAATTATTGCCGATGCGGTAATAGAAGGCAAAAACCTTGCAGAAAAAGAGCAACCAAAAACCGAGAAAGTAAGAACTATAACGAAGAAAGTAAGGCGAATAACGGACGAAGAGATTAAGCCGATTGAAGTACCTAAGTCAGAGGCTTCTGAAACTGAAGGTGCTCCAGCTGAGGAACAAACATCGGATGTTATCGCAGAAGAACCTGAAACTGAAGTATCTACCTCTACTGTAGAGGAAACTCAAAATCAATTATAAATTCAATACCGAACAAATCAAAAACACGATAACACAAAAATCAGGAGATAGGAATATGACAGTAAGTGCAAATGATGTGAAGAAATTAAGAGAAATGACAAATGCTCCAATGATGGATTGCAAAAAGGCGCTAATCGAATGTAATGGCGATTTCGACAAGGCAGTAAAATGGCTCAGAGAAAAGGGTATAATGAAAGCGGCGGCACGAGCGGAGAAAGTAGCCGCAGAAGGAATGATTGCGTCATATATCCATATGGGTGGTAAAATTGGGGTGTTAGTAGAAGTAAATTCAGAAACTGACTTTGTGGCTCGAAGCCCAGAATTTCAGACTTTTGTAAAGGATATATGTCTTCAAATATGTTCGAGTGCCCCGAGATGGATTAAAATAGAAGACATTCCAGAAGATATTCTCAAAGAAGAAAAAGAAATGTACATAAGGCAGGCCGCAGAAACTGGAAAACCTCAAAA
>CAZZMK010000378.1:0-7303 GCA_964655185.1 uncultured Nitrospirales bacterium
CTTTCAGGATTTGTTTCTTCTATTAACAATGCAAATCCACTTTGTACCGCGGAAATCATATTTCTAAGTTCGTGGGCAAGACTGGCACTTGCTTCTCCCAAAAGGGCGAGTCTTTTTTGAGATTCCAATTTTTCCTGAATCTCCTTGAACTCTGTGACATCCCAGATTACACCTATGTAATGTTGAGAACTACTACGTTCTATTTTTTTGAATTTATAATGAACATATATACCTTTTTCAGATTTAGTATCTAATTTCTCCTCGGATTCAAAAATTTCTTCTCTCCCTTCTATTATAAACTTTTCTAACTGTGGGGATTTTATAATATTTGAAATTGGTTTCCCCTCTAAAGGTTGTTTTTCAACTTCAATGCTGAACATCTCCTTAAAAACATCGTTCGCGGTTTCTATTTCACCTTTCTCATTTAATTCAACTATCCCACTTGGAACTACATTAAGTAAGGTTCTGAAATATCGTTCTCTTTCTTCAAGTAATTTGTTCCATTCTTGAGTTTCTTCCATTAGTTTGTTAATTTTGTGTCCCATCCTGTTAAAGTGAAATATCAAGAGTGCTATCTCGTCGTTTCTTTCAGGAGTTGGATAAGTGGATATTACCGCTTGATATGCTGAGTTTTGAATGTATCTCGTCAAATCTCGTAAAGGATTAACTATGTTTCTCTTAACTGTAGACCATACGATTACTAACCCTGCACCTATAATTATCAAGAAATAAACTGTGGCTCTAGTCTCCATTAGTCTGCTTGTTTTCAAAACGTTAAGTGGATGAACTATTTTTACTATTAGCAAAGGTTTATTAAAAATATCGTACAAAAGTTGATAAATAGATAGTTCGGAAGAATTTTCAAATCTGAAAATAGGAAATTCTTCAATTTTTACTTCCTTTTTAAAAAAATTATCTTTTTCAAGATAATCCACTACTGACAAATTAAGGAGAGCATATTCAGAAATTGATTTCCAAAAGTCGGGAGTAAGAAGCCTCCCAAATATTAAAGTCCCTTTTGGTTCACCCTCCCCTTTACTTGTAAGGATTTTGTGCGACGATATAATCAAGGTACCATAGATTGTTTTCCATAGCCCGGTTTTACCTTCTCGGGGATTGGGAATTTTTAATAAGGGATGTGTTAGTGCCCATATTGGAGTTGATAATTCACGAGGTAAATTCTTTATTTCATTTTGATTTATATCAAACCAAGTCCCGTATATTGTCCTACCCTCATTGTTAATTATAATGACAAGATTAAGTTGGTTAACTAAGAAAGTTTCCTCTGTAAAGTTTCTCTTAATGTAGTCTTCGTTATTGTTAGTTACGAATTCGTAGGTATCGTCCCACCACGCGTAATCTGCACAGAACTTGTGAAATGCGTTTATCTCATAATTTAGTGCTTTGATAAACCTTTCTAACTTCTCACTGGCTAATTGCTTCTCAAATTGATATATTTCTGGTTTTACTACCTTATTGTAAGTGAAATAAAAACCTCCTACTAAGAATAACCAGAATAGGCAAAATATAAGAGCAATTTTTGTTGTTAATTTCATTTACCTAAATAAGATTCCCTGAATATATTCTCTAACTCCTGAACACTAAATTCTCCGTATTGATTTCTGAATCTGTATGGGTCCTGGGATAAATTTTGTGCAAACTCCGAAAGTCTGCTCTCCTCTACACCCCAATCTTTGGCTTTATATGAGAACCCTAACTCTTCAAAGAACAACCTCAAATTGTCGCCTATTCGATATTTCCCTTCTTGAACAGACTCGTTTAAGAGTGCATTAAAGATTAATTTCACTTTATCAGGTAAATAGTTTTCGTTTCTATTAAACATTGGGATTAAGAAAAGTGCATTAGCGATTCCATGTGGTATTCCATAATTTAACGTGTAGTAATACCCAAGAGCATGAACTAGAGTAGTGCCAGTATGAGCAATCACAATGCCAGATAGCAGGGATGCATACATTATTTCCGACCTTCCCTTGACGTCGTCTAAATTGTTTATCACATACGGTAACCATTTCCTTATTATTCTACAACCCTCTAAAGCAAGTATATCAGTAATGGGTGTAGATTTCTTAGATACAATCCCCTCCATACATTGGCTCAGAGCATCTAAAGCGGTAGATAAAGTAATATTTTTATTCATAGTTAGTGTAAGTTCTGGGTCAATTAGAGCAACTTTAGGGAAAATTTTGGTATCTGCAACTGTCTTTTTCATATTGTTCTTTTTGTCTGTAATCACTGCGTATGGAGTTACCTCACTACCTGTTCCCGCAGTAGTAGGTATTGCAAGTATTGGCAGTGGAACATTTTTGAATAAATCCCTACCGAAATAATCTTCACAATTCCCCTCATTCGTTGCCAACCCCGCTACACACTTTCCAGCATCGATAGGACTGCCACCACCTATGCATATTACCCAATCGCAGTTTTCTTTTCTACAAATCGAGTTTGCTTCGTTGCATGTTTCCGTAGAAGGATTTTCCTCTACTTTATCAAAAACTACTCCGTTCGGATAACATTCCTTTACAAATTCGAGAGCACCGTTTTTTTTGGAACTGTTTTTTCCAGTTACTATGAATGGCTTCTCCCCTAATTTAAATGACTTTAACTCCTTTAGTCCTTTTACTTTGAAGATTATTTGAGTAGGTATTAAAAAATTAAATTCTTTTATACTTTCCTTTTCTTCTATCATTTTTACTCCCCCAACACCTTTATTATTACCCGTTTTCTTCTTTGTCCATCAAATTCAGCATAGTAAATTTGTTGCCACGGTCCAAGGTCAAGTCCACCTTTAGTGATTGGGACAATTACCTCATGGTGGATTAATAAACTTTTCAGGTGAGCATCCCCATTGGTTTCACCAGTAGCATGATGACGATAATTAACTCCTGATGGTGCAAGTTTCTCCAACCACTCATCTATATCTTGGATTAGTCCTTCCTCAGCATCGTTAACATATACCCCCGCAGTAATATGCATTGCGGAGACCAAAACAAATCCTTCTTGAACCCCGCTTTTTCTTACTATATCCTCCACTGTTGAGGTAATGTTTATGTAATCTCTCTTCTTCTGAGTGTTGAATATTAGATACTCTGTATAACTCTTCATAAAGTATTACTCCTCACTTAGATATTTTTGAATATTTTATCAGATGAATAGGTTAAATGTCTTAATCCTATAAGTTATTCGTCTATGCTGGGAATATGGTATAATATTAAACATATGCCTCAAGATAAACTTCTCCCCGATAAAAATCCTAATCATAGGACTAAATAAAGATGGAAACCAAACTAAAAGTTGCTATTGTTGGTTGTGGTAATATAGGTGCTGATATTTGTATTGCACTCCAAAAAGGTACTATTCCTGCAGAGATAGTTGCGCTTCACGATATCGACCAATCGAAAGCCAATTTGTTAAAGAAAACATTTCGGCTTACTGCTGAGATTTGTGATTTAGAATCTGCAGTCTCAAAGTCTGACTTTGTAATAGAATGTGCCTCAGCATCTGCGGTGGAAGGGGTAATAAAAAACTGCATCAAATATCATAAAGATTGTCTTATTATGAGTTTGAGCGGTATATTACAAAACTATGACTTAATTCAAGAAGCCCGCAAAAATCATATAAGGGTAAAAATTCCCTCAGGTGCAATATGTGGTTTGGACGGTATCCGCAGTGCAATGGAAGCAGGGCTACATAGGGTTATTCTTACTACTCGAAAACCTCCTCAAGCACTGGCAGGTGCTCCTTATGTTGTAGAAAATAATATTGACCTTTCTAATATAACTGAACCTACTATATTATTTGAAGGGAATGCAATAGAAGCAGGCAGAGCCTTTCCAGCAAATATAAATGTCGCGGTTGCTTTGAGTTATTATGGGGTAGGACCCAAAGAAACAAAAGTTATAATTGTGGCTGACCCATACATTTCTCGTAATATTCACGAAATATATGCTGAGGGGGCATTTGGAAGTCTTCACACAATAACTGAAAATTTGCCTTCCCCCAGAAATATAAAAAGTAGTTATCTCGCGTCTCTTTCTGCTATTGCAGAATTACGCCAGGCAGCAGAAGATTATATTACGTACTGTATATATTGTCCTGGAAAAAGAAGTGGCAATTGATTTTCTATATATTGTATAATATTTCCTCAAAAAATCAGGGAGTAACAAATATGTACGCAATAATTACTTGTGGTGGAAAACAATACAGAGTACAACCTAATGATAAGTTAAAGGTTGAAAAACTAAGAGCAAAAGAAGGCGATGTGGTAGAGATTTCTGATGTTCACCTCGTCTCAACGGGAGACCAGATAATTATTGAACCCTCGAAGTTACAATTTACTCGTGTATTGCTTGAGGTACTTAAACACGATAAAAGTAAAAAGATTAGAGTGTTTAAGTATAAGCGTAGAAAGAATTACCATAGAACTCGTGGGCATAGACAATGGTACACGGAAGTTTTAGTTAAGGAAATAAAACTTCAATAATTGAAAATTTAGAGGAGAATTTCAAATGGCACATAAAAAGAGTGGTGGAAGTGCAAGAAATGGCAGAGATAGTAGGCCCAAGTACTTAGGTGTGAAAAAATATGAAGGTGAACATGTAATTCCCGGGAATATTATTATTCGCCAACGGGGTACTAAAATCAAACCAGGCAAGAATGTCGGATTGGGTCGCGACTATACTATATTTGCTCTCGTTGAAGGAATTGTGAAATATAGATACATTCCTGGTGGAAAAAAATGTGTTGATGTGATACCTTTGAACACAGCACAAACCAAAGTTTCCACCAATTAGCTTGACTTTGCCGTAACTAATTCAATTTGAAATGCACTGGCGCGGTAATCGTGCCAGTTTTTCTATTATCAAATTATATGGCGGGGTGAAATGAACCAGTTAGAAAAAGCAAAAAGTTTTATCGATAGGGTCAGAGTTCGACTTACTGCGGGAGACGGCGGGAACGGTTGCGTTAGTTTCAGAAGAGAGAAATATATTCCTCGAGGCGGTCCAGATGGTGGAGATGGTGGTAGAGGTGGACACATATACTTCGAAGCAACAAGTAAACTTAATACTTTATTGGACCTAAAATATCATGCACATTGGGTAGCAGAAAGAGGCGGGCATGGAAGCGGAAACAATCGTCATGGAAAGGATGGAAAGGATATCATTATCCCCGTTCCTTGTGGAACTATTGTCAGAGATTGGGAAACAGGTGAAATTCTTGCAGATTTAAAAGAGGAAGGACAGAGATTTCTTGCGGTAAGAGGCGGAAAGGGTGGTAGAGGTAATGCGCATTTTTGTACATCTACCTATCAAACACCAAGGTTTGCAGAGAAGGGAGAAAAAGGCGAAGATAAAGAATTTCTACTTGAGTTGAAACTAATTGCTGATGTAGGTATAGTAGGCCTTCCTAATGCAGGTAAGAGCACATTACTTTCTCGCATCTCCTCTGCAAAGCCCAAAATTGCTGACTACCCATTTACCACACTTTCGCCCAATCTCGGAGTAGTACAACTTTCTAATTACAGAACAATTACTGTTGCAGATATACCAGGAATTATTGAAGGGGCTTCCGAGGGTAAGGGCTTAGGCCATGAATTTCTTCGTCATATTGAGCGTACTCGCGTTCTATTATTCCTTGTTGATATGGGAGACTCTAATCCTCAAAAGACCATAAAAATCCTTGAAAATGAACTCAATCTTTATAGTCCCGTTTTTATTGAAAAGAAGAAAGTATATGCATTTAATAAACTGGATATAACTGAGAACTACGAAAAATTCATTAGTGATATATCAAAAAGAGATTGGGGTGTACCGGTTTTTGGTATCTCTGCTGTTACGGGTTTTGGTATTAAAGAATTACTTGAGTGTTTATATAAACTGGTAGAAGATGCAAAAACTGCTGAAGAAGAGGAAGAAAAACAACAAGAAATCGAAATCGAAGCAAGGCACGTATACGAGGCTCCTTTCCAGATTTTTAAAGAACCAGGTGGTTTTAGAGTAGAGGGTAAGAGAGTATTAAGTGCTGTACAAGTGACTGACTTAAATAATGAAGAGGCTGTTCAACACCTGCACAAGGTACTTGCTCATTTAGGCTTATTTCGAGCACTGAGGAGATTAGGTATTAAAGATGGAGATATAATTTGGATTGGAGATTACGAGTTTGTGTACTCATTTGGTTTATCATCTCCCAAGTATAAAAATAAAAATAGGAAACTAAAAAGAGATGAAGCAGGTGATAGTAGTAAAAATAGGGACTGACCTCGTCCATAGTAATCGCAAAACCAGAAATTCACCTATTCGTAACATAGTTAGAGAAATATGCAAGATAAAAAAGGAGAACCATATAGACTTTTTAATTGTAAGTTCAGGCGCAATAGGTTGTGGAGTGGATTTGCTTGGTATCAAAGATAGACCTAAAGAATTATCCTTCAGACAGGCTCTCGCTTCTGTTGGTCAGGTAGAACTTATGCGAAGATATACACAACTTTTCAAATTTTACAGTCATAATGAAATTTTTCCTGCTCAGATACTTTTAACTGCTACAGATTTAGATAACCGTGTTTCATACATAAATATACTAAACACAATACACAAACTTCTGGATTTGGGCAACATCGTACCTGTAATAAATGAAAATGATACAGTCGCAACAGAAGAAATAAAGTTTGGAGATAATGATACTCTTTCCGCACGAATAGCAGTAAGAATTAACGCCTCTTTATTAGTAATATTAACCGATGTTGATGGGTTATACACGGGTAACCCTAAATTGTCGCCCGAAGCCAAATTGATAACTGAAGTTAGGAATTTATCTCAGCAAATTTTTTCTTATGCTGAAGAAACAAATAACGAGTATTCCGTAGGGGGGATGGTTACCAAATTAGAGGCAGTCAAAATTGCTTGGCGTGCAGGTATAACAACGGTTATTGCAAATGGCTATGTGAAAAACATTCTCACAAAAATCCTTCAAGGAGAAGCCTCTTGTACTAAATTTATACCTCCAAAATCCACAATACCCCACAGAAAGAAATGGATTGCTTTTGGTAAAACAGTTAAGGGTAGAGTATTCGTCGATGAAGGTGCTAAGAACGCCTTGTTAAATAAGGGCTCAAGTTTACTTCCAGTTGGGGTTGTATCGGCAGAAGGAAATTTTAAAAAAGGTGACTGCGTTTCTGTATGCACAATTAAAGGAGAAGAAATAGGAAGAGGTATAGTTAGTGTAGGAATAAATGACCTTTTAATGATTAAAGGAAAGAAAACTGCAGAAATAAAAAAAGATTATCCAG